>JBBQYD010000206.1:0-8781 GCA_038209025.1 Verrucomicrobiota bacterium
CTACGTCAACCTCCGGGTGGTGCCCGAGGTCTCCCGCGTCTTTAACACCGTTACCAAGACGGTCAATGATCTCGAAAGTCAGGCTGACCAATACGATATCCGCAGGATCGAAACCCAGGTACTGATTCCCAGCGGCAACACGCTGGTGCTGGGCGGTCTGGTGCAGGACGACGTGCGCATGGACAACACGAAGGTGCCGCTGCTGGGAGACATTCCCTTGCTTGGCAACCTCTTCCGCAGTGACTCCAAGAGCCGTCAAAAATCCAACCTGATTATCTTCATCACCCCCACCATCATTGAGGAAAGCGACTTTCAGCCCACCAAGACCGAGTTCCTGAAGACCAAGGTGCCGGTCAAGGATACGGTCGAAGGCGACTGGTCCAGCTTCGATAGCGGCAAACCCAAGAAGTGGCATCAATCCAGCAGCGAGAAAGCCAATGATGAAACCAAGTTTGCCCCGCTTAACTGAGCTTGCACTCGAACTGAACCCATGAAAAACCTCATCACCATCCTGGCGCTGACAGCGGCGGCCAGCTTGAACCTGGCTACTCCCGCTCACGCCCAGAAATCTCCCGTGGGCACGTGGGACTTCCTGATCAGCGGTAAGCAGGGGGAAGGCATCGCCTACATCACTTTTAACAGCGATTTCACCTTCGACGGGCAGGAGTTGCTGACCACCAAAAAACGATCCGCCAGTGAGGAGATCGGACGTTTCCCGGCCGGCAGCGGAGAGGCGGGCCGGTACCCCACCTCCGGCAGTTCGACCAACGCCAGCAAGAGCACTACCAACCTCTTTGGTTTCGGGGGCATCACGGGTCCATGGACCTATGACGCCAAAGGCAACGTGGTCGGTTATTTCGTCGAAGAGGTCGATGTGCCCAACTCTGCCAAACCGGTCTATAACAGCGTGGGCTTCACCGCCAAAGTGGTTCCGGGCAAGCGAGTGACTCTTATGGCCTCAACCCCCAACGGAAAAGTCACCTATTCCGGCGTGCCCCTATCCGGCAAGTTGTCCAGCCTGACCGGCTCCTGGTATGCCTCCAAGAAGCAGGCCAAACAGACTTTTGTTGAAATGTTCACCCTGGTTCCGGATGCGTCCGGTCCGTATCTGTTTACGATGGACGGCACCGGTGGCGGCTACAGTTACGATGGCGTGGCCATGCTCTCCTCGCGCAAGAAGGTCGGATTCGCCTTTAGCATTCTCCCCACTGGGTCCACCAATGCGGTCTTGCGCTCCGTGGTTGGCACTTTTAACCCGAAAAAGTTCCAGGCTAAAACCAAGGGCGCTGAGCAAGGCGCGGGCGCCGTTGCCTTTGATGCGACTCGATATTAGTGTCAGGTTGTTGAAGTTCCGAGCCCAAGCCACCAGCGCAAGCTGGTGGCTTGTCGCTTTGTGTTACTGCGCAATTTTGCGCAGGTATTCGAAAGCATAAATCCCTGTGGCATGGCCGTCCGCCCAAACCGGCTGGATGGCGTAACTGCCAATGTTCTCCAGGCGGACCAATTCGAAAGCGGCCCGGGTAAGCGGGCGGTCAGGGCCTTTATGGAGATTCCCGAGCACATCCCTTTCCCCCTGGCAGGTGGCGCACGGGCAGCGGCGGCGCAGCGTTTCAAGCTCCAGAAAGGTCTCGGAATCATCCGGCCACTTGACGGCCAGTTGGTTCCCAATCACCTGTAAATCCAAAGGTCGCATATGACAGCCTACACCAATTCCAACAGGCGCTCCAGTTCACGATCGGTGTTGTAAAAATGCGGTGAAACCCGAATGTATTGCTGCCCGGATCGGTCGGTTCTCAAAGAGGTTATGATCCCGGCCTGCGTCAGTTTGCTGTGAATCTCCGGCATGGATTTGCCTGGGGTTTGAAAGGAGATGATGCCCCCGGCGTGTTCCACTGGCGCTTCCGCCATGAGCACCTGGCAGCCCTTTGCCTGCAAGGCCGGGACCAGCCAGGCGCGCTTGCGCAGCAGTTCATCGGCAATATTGTCGATGCCGTTTTCCAGCAGCAGTTCGAGCGCGCTCGCCAGCCCGGCCAGTCCGAGCAGGTTTTGCGTGCCCGCCTCAAACTTTTTCGCGCCCGACTCGAACTGGATTTGCTCCTGCGCCACAAAACCGGGGCATTGAACATTATGCCAGCCATACAATGGCGGGTTGATCATCTCCCGCACGCTCTGCCGCACATACAGCAGCCCGGCCCCGCAGGGTCCCAGCAGCCATTTATGCGCATCCGCCGCCAGCACATCCACATGTTCCACGGTGGTGGGGAATGCCCCCAGTGTCTGAATGCCATCGACGCAGAATAGAATCTTGCGTTCGCGCAGATACTTGCCAATGCCGGCGAGGTCAATGCGAAAGCCGCTGATAAAGTGACACGAGGCCAGCGCCACGAGCCTGGTGTTTTCGTCCACTTGCCCGGTAACGTCCCGGGTGCGCACCAGGCCCAGGCCGCGGGTATTCATTAAACGGACCTCCACGCCCTGTTTCGCCAGGGCCAGCCATGGATACACGTTCGATGGATAATCATCAAAGTAGATCAGGACATTATCGTTCCGGCGAAAGCGCAGTCCGCTTGCCACCAGGCTCAGCGCCAGCGACGTGGGACCCACCAGCGCCACTTCATCGCGCTGGCAATTCAGCAGCGCGGCAGCCCTTTCCCGCGTGGTGTTCAGCAACTCCGGATACACCGGCTGTTCCTGGTCGCCCATGGTGCATCGTTCGGCATAAGCCTGAATCGCCTGGCTCACGCGCCGGGGCAGGGGGCAGTCTCCGGCATGCGCCAGGAACACTTGCTCCCGGGTTACGGGAAACTCGCGGTGGCGCAATTCCTCATCCGCCAGTATTTCGTTTACGGTCATGGTCTGAAAATCATTCCGCGCCCACGCGCTTGAACAGTTCCACGCCGGCGACCGTGTTGATGCCTTTTTTCTTCAAGGCTTCAATCGCGCGGTCCGGATCATCAAATCGAAAGGCCAGCAAACCTTTGCCCTCCTTTTTCATCGTGAACCCGTACATGTATTCCAGGTTTACCCGGGCTTTTTCCACAATCTTGAGGATATCGCCCAGCCCGCCGGGGCGATCAGGCACTTCAACCGCGACCACATCGGTCACTTTAACCACGAAATCATTGTCCTCCAGCAGGGTCTTGGCCTGCTCCCAGTCCCGGACGACAAAACGCAGGATGCCGAAGTTCTGGGTGTCGGCCATCGAGATCGTCAGGATGTTCAGGCCGGCTTTGGCCAGGATATTGACCGGGCGGCTGATTGCGCCGGGACGGTTTTCCAGGAAGATCGAGAGTTGTTTAACTTTCATGTTGTTGTTCCCCTTACATTTTGCGCTGATCGATCACGCGCTTGGCTTTGCCTTCGCTGCGTTGCAACGTGCGGGGTTGCACCAGGCGCACCCCCGCTCTGATCCCGATGGTGGTCTCAATCGACTTGCTGAGTTTGGCCTGCAACTGCTCGAGGGCGCCCACGGTGTCACCAAACACCTCCGGCGTGACTTCAACCTGAACTTCCAGGTTGTCCAGACCCTTCTCCCGGGTGAGCACAATCTGATAATGCGGCAGCGCGCCCTCCACTTTCAGCAGCGCGGTCTCGATTTGTGATGGGTAAATATTTACCCCGCGAATGATGAACATGTCATCACTGCGCCGCGCGATGCGTTTGATGCGGCGCAGCGTCCGTCCGCATTCGCACTGCTCTGAGGTCAGCGCGGTGATGTCGCGGGTGCGGTATCGGATCATGGGCATCGCCTGCTTGCCCAGCGTCGTCAGCACCAGTTCGCCTTCCTCCTCATCAGGCAGCGGGGCGCCGGTTTTTGGATCAATGATTTCCGGCAGGAAGTAATCTTCGAAAATGTGGGGCCCGGCCTGGCACTGGCACTCCATGGCCACCCCGGGGCCAATAATCTCTGACAGCCCGTAAATGTCGTAAGCCTTGATGCCGCTATCGGCCTCAATGCGCCGGCGCATCGATTCCGTCCAGGGTTCGGCGCCAAACACACCCACCCGCAACGGGACCTGCTTGAGGTCCACGCCGCACTCCGGCGCCTGGTCGATCAGATGCAGGAAATAGCTGGGCGTGCAGCAGATCGCGGTTACCCCGAAGTCTTTCATCACCATGAGCTGCCGCTGCGTGTTGCCGCCGGAAATGGGAATCACCGTGGCGCCCAGCGCCTCGGCGCCGTAATGCGCGCCCAACCCGCCGGTAAATAGTCCGTAACCGTAGGCGTTTTGGATGATGTCTCCCTCGTGCAACCCGCAAGCGGCAAAGCTGCGCACCATCACGTTCGTCCAGACCGCCAGGTCCTCCTTGGTGTAGGCCACGACGATCGGTTTGCCGGTCGTTCCGCTGGAGGCGTGCAGCCGCACGATGTCTTTCATCGGGCTCGCAAATAGACCGAACGGATACGTGTCCCGCAGGTCGGTTTTGACCGTGAACGGCAGTTGGGGCAGGTCCTCGAGCGTTTCGATCGCCGCGGGAGTCAGGCCGCGTTCATCCATCCGCGAGCGGAACAGCCGCACCTGATCGTAGGCTCTTTGCACGATGCCCTTGAGACGCTGCAGTTGCAGGTTGCGCAGTTGCCCGGCCGGCAGGAAATCGGGGGCACTAATGGGATGAAAATTCGGTGCGGCAATGGTCGATTTGCTCATAGTTCGTCTTGGTTCACTCTCTGCTGATGCGTCGCAGGCGAAAAACATGGTGCGCCCGCCGTTGCTTTTACCTGTTTAAGACGTTCCCCGCAATACAAAGTCGCCGGGTTGCGCGAGCGCGGTCAGGAGGCGCTGGCCGGCGTTTTAGCCGGGCCGGACTCGAGATTGCCCGCTCCCGCCAGGGTCCCTTCCAGCGCGGCCGCTTGCGCGAGTTTTTCGATAAACCATGCCGGCGGACGAATGGGGCGAGCCTCACGATTCGTGAAGGCATGCACCGTCCAGCCCCGCACCACCGCCCGGCCCGATTCCACATGCGTTACCTCAACCTCAAAACGGAGCCTGGCCCTTCCGGATGCCTCCACCACTGACTTGACCGCCAGCAGGTCGTCGTACCTGGCTCCGCCCAGAAACTCCAGGTGCGCCTCCACCAAGGGCAGGAATACGCTCTGGTCTTCCAGCGCCGCGTACGACATCCCCAGCTTGCGGCGCATCAACTCGGTGCGTCCGCATTCAAACCATTCCAATGCCCGGGAGTTGTAAAAGGTGCCCATCTGGTCGGTTTCGCTGTAACGCACGCGCAACTGCAGCACATCGGAGAGCTTGCTCATGGCGCCCATGGTGAAGGGAGACAAAGGTCGATGCAATCCTGACCTTAGCCTGACATTAGCCTTGCCAATCGGGGCAAAAACTGGCATATTAAAACAGCTTTTCGCACAAGCTGTTTTTTTTATTTACTGATGTTATGTTTCGAGTCTTTTCTGGAAACCGTCGGGCTTTTACGCTGATTGAACTTTTGGTGGTCATCGCGATTATCGCGATTCTTGCGGCGATGCTGCTGCCAGCTCTTTCCCGCGCCAAATCCAAAGCCATGCAAACCAACTGCACCAGCAATCTGAAGCAGGTTGGCACCGCGATATCAATGTACACCATTGATTACAACGACTTGCTGCCCGGACCCTGCTGGTCGGGCATGTTCTTCACCTACAAAGACGCTGATCCAGGAAACCCCTCGAACCCGGATCGATACAACGGTTCCCTTGCGGCTTACCTCGCCACTTACCTGGCCTACCCGCCCCCTTCCACACTCGTACAGACGGCGAAAGTGGCCATATGCCCCGCTTCGCTGCAGTTTATGCCCAAGAAAATAGCCATCCCTCCTCTGAGTGTGCCGGTTAGTTATTTTTCTCCGGGCAGCGTCACGAACGATCCGCCTACCGGTGCCGATGTGATTGACTTCCCCTTTGGTCGGCCGAGTGGCCCGTTTTCCCCCAACAAACGCCAGATCAACATCCGCAAGCCGTCGGATACCTGGGCGATGACAGACTGTGACAAGCAGCTCCTCACCAGCCGGGGCATCACCTCAGCGACCTACATTGATTACATCCCGCTGGAACCGGTTCACGGCTCCAAAATCCCGGCTTTGCGCCAATATCTTTTCTTTGACTGGAGTGTTCGTTCGATGAGGACCCCGAATTAGTCGGGTCAGTGCGGGTTCCTTGGCGGCCACGCCGCCCGGGACAAGTTCTTCACGGATGTGATGCGGTTCTTTCCCCGGCTCTTGCTTTGGAAGAGGCAGAGGTCCGCCGCTGCCAGCAGAGCCTTTTTGTCCAAGGCATCTTCCGGATATGCCGCCAGGCCAAACGAGGCGGTGAGGCGAAAGTTCGCCCCTTCTTTCTGCAGGAAACGGGTGGTTTCAATGGCTTGTTTCATTCGCTCCACTTTAAGGGCGGCCTCCCGTTTGTTTTGCCGGGACAGGATGACGATGAATTCATCGCCCCCGTAACGCACTAGTCGATCTGCTTCGTCCATTACCCTGGCGACCGCTTGCGCGGCTTCACGCAGAGCCTTTGAACCCAGCTGTTCATCCACCAGGCTCTCAAACCCGTCCAGGTCAAAGAAGACAGAGCTCAGTTCCGCCAGTGAAGGTGACTCCCTTGGCATGGCGGAAGCTTAATCAGTCTCTCAGTGAATGGCCGCCCGCATAACGTCCAACGCACGGCGAAACCCCGCGAGTCCTTGGGACTCCACGCTGTTCTAAAATGCGACGCGTGTCCCAATGCGGGACAGCGGTTGCCGAAAAAAGTGCGGCGCTCACTGATGTAAACTATGAAAACACCATCGTTCCCCCACCAGCATGCCTGCGGCTTCCGCAAAACGCTCCTCCTTGCTTTGTTCATCGTGCCAGCCTTGGCGGTTCCTGCTTCCTGGGCTGGTGAGGCCAAGGCGTTTTCCTTTCGATCCACCGCCCCGGTGGCCCTTCAAGAAGGGTTGGAGGTACAATTGGACAGGCTGGGCATGGTTCGCCAGATGACCCAACTCCTCGGCAAGAAGGTCCGCGATAGCAAGGGGAAGAACGTCGGCAAATTGGAGGACCTGGTGCTGGACCTTGAGTCAGGCCGGGTTTTGGCAGCGGTGCTGGCGAATGGCAAGAACCTCGATCTCGTCCCGGCGCTTGCTTTCGACACCGCCTATGAGGACCGCATCGAGTTGAATGTGGAGCGTAAAACTCTGGAGAGCGTCCCCAGGTTGTCCACCGCTGCCGCTGCTTGTGAGGCGGGCGTATTCCAAAGCGCCTGCGCGCACTTCGGCAAAAGCGTGCCGGCCACCGCCTCGCCTCGGCTGATTTCACAATTGGCAGGGCAGGGGGTCGTTAGCAGCTCTGGAGAAAGCCTTGGCAAGGTCCGCGACGCGGTGATGGATCTGACCGGCGGCAAGTTAATCTATGTGGTAATCGAGCCGCAGGTGGGGCCAAACACGCAGGAAAACCTTTACCTTGCTCCGGGGAAAGCCTTTAGCTGGAATCAAGCTGGCGGACTGACCTTGAAGGCCACGCAGCAGCATTTCCTGGCGTCCCGCGTTGTCTCCCGCCAGTTTCCGACCGAACTGGTTCTTCCTGAGGTAGCCAAGGCCATTTACAGCCATTACTCGAATGACCAGGCGCCCGTCCAGGTTGCCGCCGCTCCCGAACCCGCAGCCAAAGCCGTGCCAGCGCGCTCGGATGTGGATATCTCCCGCGAGGTTCTGTCCGAGATCATGGTTCGCGGGCAGGACTCGCTTCTGGCCAGAGTCAACGTGAACACTGTCAAAGGCGCCGTGACCCTGCGCGGCGTGGTCAAAGACGAGGCCCAACGCCAAAATGTTTTGTCCATCGCCGAAAAAGTGGCTGGCACCGGCAACGTGAACAGCGAACTGGAAATCCGCGGCAAGGTTCGCACCGCAAAACTGTAAGCAAGGAGGGATTGGAGATCCGGCCCGACGCCGGATCGTTGCTCGCGGCAGCCGATGCAAATCGGCTCCATCCTTGTCCTTCGCGCCGATGACGGTGATCGTGATCGGCGCATCGGAGCGCCCGTCGCCAGACTGGCTTGCCCTCCCCGTGATACGGTGTCCGCAGGAGAGAAAACCTTCCCGGCAAAACCGCGAAAGCTGTCGTCTCGGTCAACCACGCCCGCCTTTGTTCGGCGGCGGCGCCGCATCCATGGCTCGCCGTGAGGAATGGCAGGAGGATGGGAGCAAAATCCCGGCGGTGCCGTCCAATTCAGGGTGAACGTGACCACGGGACGCTTGCGGCGAGCTCGAAATATTATTTTACATTTTCGCCCGATTACGCCAAACATTCTTTCCGGTCCCAGGCAGAGGTTGTCGTGCGTGAAACCGTGCAAGCCAGTCCAAGTGTTATGTTCCCAGCCCAACCGCCGCTCCTGCGCCCAGAAACTATGAAACCAACCCGCCCATCAAAGTGTCACCTCCCTGCCAGCATCTTGCTGGCGCTGTTGTTTTGCTCGGCCATGCCGGTGCGCGCGCAACTCCTGGTCAACGTCAATTTTGGGGCGGGGAATTCCGGTCCGAAGGCCGGTCTCGCGGCGATTGGAATTGGCACCAATGATTTTTGGAATATTTACCGGCATTACGAGCCCCGGTTTGCCCCCGGGATGCCGCTCGTGGCTGACGGACGGCTGGAAAAGCTGAAACTGGCCGACGGTTCGGAAACGGCGGTTTCCGTCGCGGTGACCAACGCGCCGGGAGTGTGGGGCAACGCGAGCGGCGATCCCATGTACGACACCTACATGTTCAGCGATAACGGCAGCAATATCATCATCACGGTGCGAGGTCTGGCGGCGGGCAGCTACCA
>JBBQYD010000207.1:0-8752 GCA_038209025.1 Verrucomicrobiota bacterium
GGTGACGAAGCCAACCCGCAGTCCGCTGCGGGTTGGCACAGCTCTCAAGCCGCCGAGCTCAAGCGCCGCTCACAATTCCGCGCGGAGCGTGACCATGCCATAGGGTGGAATCTGGATATTGCGATTCACCTGGCGCAGCGGTTTTTCGGTCAAATCACTCACCCAGACGGATACCGGTTTGAGGGACTGCCACTTCAAGCGCACGGTTTCTTCCTTCCCGGAGGCCCCAAAAAGTCTCACCACAAGCGCCCGCCCGTCATCGCTCACTTTCACGGTTTCCACGAGGACACCATCCGAGGATACGGTGACCAGCGATTTGGAAGACCCCCTGCCGGAACCCGGGCCAACCATGAGCGGACGACTCGTCTCGTGGCCAAAGCGCGCCGCGCTCGCAGCCGAATACCCCCCCCGATGCGGACGCACGATGTAACGAAACGTGGTGACCCCGGGTTGATCGATCTTGTAATTGGTATGCCAATGATTGTTCTGAGCCCACGAGTAGATGGTCGGGGACTCCATTGCGTTTGTAAGCCAGCGGTCATAAGCCACTGCGCCCAGCAGGTTGGCAGTCATGCCCCCAAGTTCCATCAACGGCGCATCCAGGGGCGCCCAGGTAATGCCCAGAGATCGCGATGAGACATCCACCCAGCGTTGCACCGTGAACCAGTTCCGGTTTGCGCCGGGCAGTTGATCCACATTCGGACGCACCACGGCCCAGGGAGTCTCCATGCGAACGGTCCCGTCCGGAACATTGAAACCAAACCCGAAATGCACGGCGTCTTTTTCGCGCACCGACAACCGGTCCACATGATTGATCAGCTCCACCCGGTCCTGACCGTGGACGATCCGGATGTCGCGCACCAGGCTCTTGCAGCCCGGCGCGCCAGATTCCACGCGCAATGCGGCCACCAGGGGTCCCGCTTCCATCACCCTTATCGTGACCGGCCCGTTTGGCTGCGCTCCCTTGGCATCCTCCCCGAGCACATAGCGGAAATCGTTCAACCCCACGGGCGCACCCGCATCCACAAAATCCTGTTTCACACCTGCAAGGCGCAGGCTTTTAATGGCTCCGGATTTCGGATCAAGTTCCACCCGGAGAATCCCGTTTTCCAGCACGGTGCCCGTCACTGATGCCTTTCCCAACCCCGGGGCGGGCTTCTCCGATAAGCGGAACCGGCGGGAGCCGAATGCCGGAACATCTTCGGCCAGAAACGCCAACTCACCCGAGGCGAGTCGCTGAGCGGAAACCGTTCGCCCCCGATGATCAATCACCCCACGGGCTGCCGGGCCGGCAAGCTGGGCCGGCACGATCGCCAGGTCGTCCCGTTCCCATTGCGTCGTGTTAACGACCTCAATCTCCGGCGAAGCCAGCCCGGCTGTCGGCAACGCTTCCGCCGACAGTTCGCGTGACAGCTTGTCCGCCTCAAGCGCGAAGCCCTGCTTGGTCTTCCATTGGTCCAGCGTGAACGAATCATCGGGCTTGGAAATGCTGCACCAGGCGCCCCAGGTGTGTTCGCTGTACAGCAGCACGTTCTTCCACGCTTCCTCGAATCGCGCAGGCGAATACGCTTGCGGCTGCCGCATCGCAAACAACGCCGAGGCCTGCGACAGGCGATCCGCCGACGCCCGGTTCATCGCCGTCTCCCGGGAGGTCGAGCCCGCTCCATCTTCCCAGTAGGGAGTCAGATCGCCCGCAAACTGCGGCAGGCGCTGCCCATGCTTGCGTTCGAAACGCTCAAAAAAGTCTCCCGTGAGACCAATAACCACCCGCGGCGCGGCGTATTTTTTGTTCCAGGCCGCCACTTTCTCAACCAGTTGTTCATCCGGCGGCGCGTTGTCCACCGCGCCGGAGGGCCACCGGCCCACCCACAGCAGGAATGAAAGATCATATGGAAACCCCGAGCGCGCCTGGCGCTCAACCTGGCCCAAAACGTTCTGCTCCAAATCGCCCAGGTGATGATAGTTGTCCACCACCCAGCACAGCACTCGCTCGCGCCCGCTCTGTGCCTGCCAATAGAAAGGTTTGTCATCCCAAAGATGAATGGTCCCGACGCGATCTTGAAAATTCGGGCCGATGGCGAAATATCGCACTCCCGCCTGGGCCATCACCGGCACCATGCCCCACGTGTAACCGGGCACGTCACAGATCGTGGCCGCCGACACCGGCTTCCCGGTCAGGTTCGAAACCCGGGCCGCAAAGCCCAGGCACTGCGCCAGTTCCTCTGGCCGGCACAATGCCGTCAGCATGTTTCCGTAAAGCGCTTCCACTCCGATCACCCCGTTGCGGACGGCATCGATGAACCGTTGACGTTCCGCCGGCGTGGCGCGCTGGAGATAATGATCGACCACCCACACCGCTTCCGGGTTCCACTTGAAACGCATCCCTTCCGGGTTGTTCGCGCTCGCCGCCGCCAATTCCAGCGCCTTGCGCACGTGCCCAATCTGCGCCTGCACCACCTCCTCTTGCTGGTGCGTGTACCCAATATCCACATGCGAGTGCGGCAGTATCCACATCTCGCGAATGCCGGGCGGCCCGAGAGTCACATTCGTGCTCACCACGCTTTGCCCGGCGGTGAGGCGCAGTTCCACCCGGCGGGTTTCCTCACTGGCAGGCACATGCAGCGTCAGGGTGTGCGTTCCGCTTCGCAATTGAACCTCCTCCTTGAAATCCCCGGCCTGAACCGTCCCGGCCACGTCCGGACCCACGTGCCGCACGTTCAAATGCACCGGCTGCACAGCCCGGCTGTCTTGATTGAGCCATACCGGCGGCAGACGCACTCCGGCCAGAATCGTGCGCGCCATCACCGCGCCTAACTCCGTTCCTGGAGGCGTCTCAAACTGGATGCTGTCGTAAAGCAGCCAGCTCCCTGAAAGCGTGGTGAACTGTATCTCGTTCTCTCCGGGTCGCAGCAACCCGCCGGGGACTGGAATTTCCCACCGCACATGCTTTCCCTTCCCCGGTTCGCCATGCACCGTCGCATCACCCGCGCCTCCCGGCAGCGCCCGATCAAATGGTTTCCCGTTGATCGAAATCCTAAGCACCGGCGGCATGCTCGCGTGAGTGTCCACCAGGTCCACCGCCAACCGGCTGTTCGCCCCCGATGGCGGCTGCCGCAGAGCGAATAAGATCGTAAAGGTATGCGACCGCCCCCCCGCCCAGGCATCCTTCGGTCCCGGATGGACATAGGGCCAATCAGCCTTTGCATCCGATTGGCCAACCACAAAAAAACCATCTTCCGTCAACCCGGTAAAATCCTTTGGGGCCAGCGCAAATTCCCCATTATTCCCGTCGGGCACTCCAATCTGCCAGAGAACTTGAGATTCAGCGCCGAGAGCGGCGGAGAAGGCAGCTACGCAGAATACGCCAGCGGCAACCTGTGCTTTGATTTTGGTCATCATGCTTTAGGCCATTAAGAATCAAACAGGGATCAAAAGCCAACCCAAATGCTGCGCCGGGCAACGTGCGACCGCCCGGGACCGGCCCCATGAGAACCGCGAATAAATGGCGAATGCAGTTGAACGGACAGGTGACTCCTGCTATTTAGAGTGGCGTGAGTTGGTGTAGAAAAACGTGTTGTGTCCTGCTGGCCTTGCTCTGGTTGCCGGTAACCACTCATTGCAACCTCGAGCGGGTGTTCGAGCTTTCCTTTCTAGCCTGCTCGTCAGCCGAAACTTCAGATCATCACCAGGAGCAAAGTTGCGAAATGGACGGGTGCACCGTCCTGGAATCCGGGTTTTACAAGCTCGAAGAGCCGCCCATCCTCCTGACGGGGGCCATTTTGTCTCCCAGTTTTCTACCCGCTCTCCGGCCTCCGGCGGTCATCCTTCCTCCCCCCTCCCGGCAGGAGCATGCCCGCCTGGAACTGGCCCGAACCTGGCAATTCTCCCGGCGTACCGCCCTCCCTGTCCGTGCCCCCTCATTAGACGCATAGCTGCCGGCCTCGCGCCGCGTATTCCGTTTCAAGCCGTCTCCTCGTCGGCCCTGTTTTCCTGGGTGCAGATCCATCCATTACTGTGCGTTTATGAAATGTTACGTTTTACACAAGACCATTTGCCAAAGGCTGCTGCTGACAACTCTGGTGGCAGCCGTTTTAGGGACCTCACGCGGCTTGGCCGCCGACACCGCCAACACGACCCAGACCGGCGGCAGCCTCACATCGCCTGACGCAATCCGTCTGGCCTTGGAGGACAACCCGGAGCTGCGCGCGTTTCGTGAACGAGTGCAAGCCGCCACCGGGCGCTCGACCAAGGCTCGCGCCTGGCCTAACCCCGAACTCGAACTCGGCGTTGAAGAATGGCCCACAGACCGTGGCTTCTCCGACGCCAAACAAACCCTCGGTGTGGCGCAAACCGTGCCTTTCCCAGGCAAGAAACGGCTGGATCGTCAAATCGGCCGGGCAGGAATCACCAGCGCCAGCGCCGAACTCCGATGGCGCGAATTGGAACTGGTGCGCGCCGTGAAGTCCGCCTTCTTCCGTGCGCTTGGCGCTGAGCGCATCGTGGAGGAACAGGCCCGACTTGTCACCTTGGTGGAGTCTTCGGCCACGGACGCGCGCCGGCGGGTGCAAGCTGGCGCCGCGCCCGACCAGGAACAATTGCGCGCTGAAATTCCGCTCGAACAGGCGCGCGGCGAGTTGCTGCGTCTCCAACAGGAGTCCGCGATCGGCCGCGAGGAATTGCTCGCCCTGCTCGGTGGGGACCATCCTGGATCAACCCGACTGGCTGGCACGCTCGCCGAGATCCCGCCGGAAAGCGCGCTCCAAAGCCCTCCCGCGGACTGGGTTGATAGGCACCCGCGCATGCTCATGGCGAGCAGCGCGCGAGCCGAGGCTGAACTCGCCACCCAACGAACCGGCCTGGAGCCTTACCCGGATGTCAAACTGGGCGTTGCCGGTGGCCGGGAGGCCGTTACCGGCCATTCCATCGTGGAGTTCAGAGTCGGGCTGCCTCTGCCAATTTTCGATCGTGCCAAAGGCCAGCAGCAGGAAGCTCAAGCCGCGGTTCGCATCGCCCAGGCGCAAGAGGAGCACGTCCACCGGCAACTTTGCGTGCAGCGGGAATCCGCCAAACTGCGCCTGACCGCTGCCGCTGCCCAGGCGGCTCAGTACCGGGAACGCATCCTGCCCAAAGCCGAAGCCGCGTTGCGCCTGGTCCAAGCGGGTTTTGACCAGGGCAAATTTGGTTTCATCGATTTGCTGGACACTCAGCGGACCCTGGCCGAAGCCCGGCTCTCATATCAGCAGCGGTTGCTCGATTTGAACCTGGCCCAGGCCGAGTTGGAATCCTTCCACCTGGCAGTACCGTCCCAACCCGGCACGCAGCCGGCCTCACCGATCTCCAATTAAACCACGCTTTTATGAAACGTCATTTTGAATATCTCTCCGCCGCCCTGGGCCTGGCCCTCGCAATGGCGTGGTTCGGTGGATGCTCCGCCGAACAAAAACACGAACCCGACGCCGAGGCTGGCCACAACCATGGCAGCCCGGGAGCGCATGCGCACGAGGCAGCCGGCACCACCGGCGAGTGCCCGGAGCACGCCGTGCCCACCGCCCAGTGCGGCATTTGCAAACCTGAAATCGCCAGCCGGTTGAACCCGGGTGAATCGGCCAAGATTCGCCTTCCAGCCAAAGATTCCGCGGCCCTCGCCGGGTTGGAGACCGAGAGGCCCACCGTTGGCAACATTTCGGAGGCCATTGAATGCTACGCGGAGTTGACCTTCAATCAGGACCGGCTCGCGCAAATCACCGCCCCGGTGGGCGGCGTATTGCAGAACGCGACGGCGGAACTTGGCGCAAAAGTCAAAGAGGCGCAGACGGTCGCGCAGATTTGGTCGGCCACGATCGCTGAAGGTGTGGCTAAAGCGGTCCTGAGCCATCAAACCCTGGAACGGGAACGCCGCCTCCGCACGCAGCGCGTCACCTCCGAACGTGACCTCCAGCAGGCTGAGGCGGAGCACCAGGCCGCCTGCCAGCAACTGCGCACCTTCGGCTTCAGCGAGGGCCAAATCGAGGAACTCGCCACCGCGCCTCGCGACCAGGTGCTCATGGACGTGCGCGCGCCGTTCGCCGGCGAAATCATCGAGCGCAACGCGGTCCGTGGCGCGCTGGTCGAACCAGGTAAAAGCCTCTTCACGGTGGCCGACCTCTCGACCATGTGGGCCATGCTGAACATTCCGGAATCCGCCTTGTCCCGGGTCCGCCTCGGCCAGGAGGTTGAACTCCGCGTGGCCTCGCTGCCCAACGAGCATTTCTCAGGAAAACTGGCCTGGATTTCCGCCACGGTGGACGAACGCAGCCGGATGGCCCGCGCCCGGGTCGAGGTGGCCAATCCCGGCGGCCTCCTCAAAGCCAGGATGTTCGCCCAGGCCCGCATCATCACCCGCTCTTCCACGAACGCCTTGCTCCTGCCCTCCAGCGCCCTGCAACGCATCAGTGACCGGGACTTCGTTTTTGTCCGCGTTGGCGAGGACCTGTTCGACGCCCGCGTTATTCGGTGCCGCGCGCGGCAGGACGGCTTCGCGGAAATTACCGAGGGCCTTGATCCCCAGGACCAGGTAGCCGTCAAACACACCTTCACTCTTAAATCCGCCTTTCTCATCTCCCGGCTCGGCGCAGGCTGCGCTGACGATTAATTTTATGCTCCACTGGCTCATCAACGCTTCGCTCAAAAACCGTCTGTTGGTCCTGGTAGTGGCCGCCGGGCTCCTGATCACTGGTTCGCGCGCGCTCATTCAACTGCCAGTTGATGCTTTCCCGGACACCACCCCAGTCCAGGTTCAGATCAATTCCACGCTCCCCACTCTCAACGCGGAGGAGGCCGAAGCCCAGGTCACCATCCCGGTGGAACTCGCTCTCGGCGGCCTCCCCGGGCTGCAAAACATCAGGTCCGTTTCCAAGTTCGGTCTTTCGCAGGTCGTGGCCACCTTCGATGATCACACCAGCATCTACCTGGCCCGCCAGCTCGTCTCGGAACGCCTCCAAAATGCCGAACTGCCCGCGGGCATTCCGCGGCCCGAGTTGGGTCCCATCTCCACCGGCCTGGGCGAGGTCTTTCACTACGCCGTACGGTCCTCAAACACCAACCGCACACTCACTGAACTGCGAGAAATCCAGGATTGGATCATTAAGCCGCAACTTCGCCAGGTGCCGGGCGTGGCGGAAATCAACACCTGGGGCGGTTTTGAAAAACAGTTCCACGTCATCACCGAACCTCGGCAACTCGTCAAATTCGGCCTCACCCTTGAACAGTTGGTAGAGGCTCTCCAGGCCAGCAACCAAAATGTCGGCGGCGGCCAGGTGGTCCGCCACGGCGAAGCGCTCCTTGTCCACGGCCTGGGTTTAACCACCAACCTCCAACAAATCGCCGATATCGTCATCGCTTCCCACGAAGGCGGCCCCGTACGGGTCGGCGACGTCGCCGAGGTCCGCGTTGACCACGAAATCCGCCGCGGCGCCGTTACCGGCGCGGGCCAGGGCGAAATTGTGCTGGGCCTGGGCTTTATGCTCATGGGCGAAAACAGCGCCGTCGTCACTCATGGATTAAAGAAGAAACTGGCGGACGTCCAAAAAGCGCTGCCTGCCGATGTCCGCGTGGAGGTGCTCTACGACCGCACAGAGCTGGTTGACAGTGTGATCAACACCGTCAAACACAACCTCTTCGCGGGCGCCCTGCTCGTGGTTGCGGTGCTCTTCGCCTTCCTCGGCAACCTGCGGGCCGGATTGATCGTGGCGTCCGCCATCCCGCTTTCCATGCTCTTTGCCGGCAGCCTCATGCTCCAATTCGGCATCTCCGCCAGTTTGCTTAGCCTGGGAGCCGTTGATTTCGGTTTGATCGTGGATGGCTCGGTCGTCATGGCGGAGAACGCCTTGCGCCGCATCGGGCAGCGCACCCGCGATTTGGGACGCCCCCTCACTGAACTGGAGCGCGATGAAACGGTTACCGCCGCCGCGCTTGAGGTCGGCCGCCCGGTGGCCTTCGGTGTCGGTATCATCCTGGTCGTCTTCCTGCCCATCCTGGCGCTCGAAGGCGTCGAGGGAAAGCTGTTCAAACCCATGGCGCTGACCATGATCTTTGCGCTGGCTGGCTCGCTCGTCCTCGCTCTCACTGTCACCCCTGTCCTCACCCGCATCTTTCTCTCGCGGACTGTTCCGGAAAAGGAGCCATGGCTCGTCAGGGCTGCTCAACACCTCTACTCTCCAGCCCTTGGCTGGGCACTGCGTAACCGCGCCGCAACGCTCACCGGCGCCCTCCTTCTGGTCGCCCTTACCGCCTGGCTCAGCTCTCGCATCGGCGGCGAATTCCTGCCCAAACTCGGCGAAGGCGCCATCGTCGGCACCAGTGTCCGCCTCGCCGGGATCTCCGTCGAAGAAGCTGCCGCCTACAATTCGCGCATTGAGCAAACCCTCCTCGCCGAATTCCCGGATGAAATCCAAAACATCTGGACCCGCCTGGGCAGTGCCGAGGTTGCCACCGACCCCATGGGGGTGGAATTGTCCGATTTCTTCCTGGCCCTCCACCCCCGGAATCAGTGGAAGAAAGCTCGCACTCAGGCCGAGTTGGTCGAGAAAATGCGGGCCCTCTTTGCCCGCCTCCCCGGCCTGACCGTCGCCTTCAGCCAACCCATAGAAATGCGCCTCAACGAATTGATCGCCGGCATCCGGTCTGACATCGGCATCAAGATTTACGGCGATAACCTCGAGCAACTGCGTCTGCTCTCAGATCAGGTCCAACAAGTGCTAGGCCAGATCCCCGG
>JBBQYD010000208.1:0-8746 GCA_038209025.1 Verrucomicrobiota bacterium
CCTACGCGGGACAGGTCGGCTTCATCTCACCCCGGGCGGAGTTCACGCCCAAGAGCGTTGAGACCCTGGCGTTGCGCACCAGCCTCGTTTACCGCCTCCGCATCGTGGTGGAGGACGCCGATGACGGGTTGCGGCAAGGCATGCCGGTGACCATCCAATGGCAGCCGTAAGGTCAATCCCATGCCGGGAGCCATCATCGAACTGGAGCAGGTCACGCGCACGTTTCCACGCGCGCAACGACCCGCTTTGGCCGCGCTCACCGCCTCGATCCGCCCGGGGATCGTGACCGGGTTGGTGGGGCCCGATGGCGCGGGTAAAACAACGCTGATGCGGTTGCTGGCAGGGCTGCTCGTGCCCACCGCCGGGAAAACCACCGTGACCGGCCTGGACCCGGTTCACGACGGAACGCGTCTGCGGCAGATCATTGGTTACATGCCGCAGAAGTTCGGTCTGTATGAAGACTTGAGCGTGATCGAGAATCTCACGCTGCACGCGGACCTGCGCGGGGTCGTGGGCGCGGAGCGCACGGAGACCTTCCAGCGCCTGCTGGGCTTCACCGGGCTGGACCCCTTTCAAACGCGGCTGGCCGGCAAGCTCTCCGGCGGCATGAAACAAAAGCTCGGCCTGGCCTGCGCGCTGCTTGGCCATCCCCAAATATTACTGCTGGATGAACCGGGGGTGGGCGTGGACCCGATCTCCCGGCGCGAGCTATGGCAAATGGTCCGGGACCTGGTGACCCGGGGGCTGACGGTCTTGTGGAGCACGGCCTACCTGGATGAGGCGGAACTCTGCCAGCAAGTATTGCTGCTCAACGAGGGGCAACTGCTCTTCGCGGGCGACCCGGCGGAACTGCGGGGCCGCCTGGAGGACCGCTGCCTCCAGGTGCGCCAGATCACCGGCAGCCGCCGCGCGCTCCTGGCGCGCGCCGTGCGCCGGCCCGAGGTGCTCGATGGGGTGATTCAAGGGCACAGCGTGCGGCTCGTGATGCGGGCGGGAACCAGCCCTCCATCAGCGGGAGATCTCCAGGCGGGTCCCGGCGCCCAGGTGGTCCCGGTCAAGCCCCGGTTCGAGGATGCGTTCATGGATTTGCTGGGGGGCGGCCCGGGCGGAGAGTCCGCCCTGGCGCAGCATCTGGAGGAACGCCCGGCCTCCCAGGAAACCGTGGTTGAAGCAAAGAATCTGACGCGCAAATTTGGCTCGTTCACGGCCGCGGACCAAATCAGTTTTGCCGTGCGGCGAGGCGAGGTTTTTGGGCTGCTGGGCCCCAATGGCGCGGGCAAGTCCACCACCTTCCGGATGCTCTGCGGCTTGCTGGCGCCGACCAGCGGCTCCGCCCAGGTCATGGGGATCGATCTCAAGGCCAGCCCGGGGCGCGCCCGGCAGCGCCTCGGCTACATGGCGCAAAAGTTTTCTTTGTACGGCAGTTTGAGTGTGCGCCAAAACCTGCAGTTTTTTTCCGGAGTTTACGGGCTCCGCCAGGCCGGCCAGCGCGACGCCATCGAACGCATGGTCCAGGCGTTCAAGTTTGAGCCGCTCCTGGGGATGAACGCGGAGGCGCTCCCGCTGGGGTTCAAGCAACGGCTGGCGCTGGCCTGTGCCGTCATGCATGAGCCGGACATTCTGTTCCTGGACGAGCCGACCTCCGGGGTGGACCCGGCCAGCCGGCGCGAGTTCTGGATGCACATCAACGGCCTGGTCGCGAAGGGCATCACCATCGTGGTGACCACGCATTTCATGGAGGAGGCCGAGTATTGCGACCGGCTGGCGTTGGTTTCCCGCGGCAAGGTGATCGCCGCCGGCACGCCTGATGAACTCAAGGACCAGGCCGCCAGCCCCGGCCTGCCCGAGCCCACGATGGAGGACGCCTTCATCAGCCTGGTGCAACGCCAGCCCGGGGAGGGACGGCCATGAGGCTGAGGGACCGCCTGCGCCGGCTCCTGGCGCTGTCGCATAAGGAGAGCCTGCAGATCGTGCGCGACCCGAGCAGCCAGTTGATCGCCCTCGTCCTGCCGATTCTGCTGCTCTTTATTTTTGGCTTCGGCATCAACCTCGATACGGCCCGGCTCCGCGTGGGGTTGGTGCTGGAGGATACCAGCCCGGAGGCGCGCCTCTTCGCCGCCAGCCTGTTCGGATCCCCATACCTCGATGTCCGCGCCGGCACGAGCCGCCCGGACATGGAGCGGGAACTCGTAGCGGGCCGGGTCCGCGGCTTCATCGTCGTGCCGTCCGATTTCGCGGCGCACCTCAAGTCCGCGGGAGAGCCGGCGCCGCTGCTGGTCATCACCGACGGCGCGGAACCCAACACCGCGACCTTCGTTGAGAATTACTTTCGGAACGCGTGGGACCACTGGCAGCAGCAGCGCGCGTCAAACCAGGCGAAGCCTGGCGGGCCGTTGGTGCGGCTCGAACCCCGGTTCTGGTACAACCCGGCGGCCGAAAGCCGCAATTACCTGATTCCCGGCTCCATCACGATCATCATGACGGTCATCGGCGCGCTGCTCACGTCGCTGGTCATCGCGCGCGAATGGGAGCGGGGCACCATGGAGGCGTTGCTGGCCTCGCCGGTCACCCGCGGCGAACTGCTGCTGAGCAAGCTCCTGCCGTATTACGCGCTCGGCATGCTCTCGCTGTTGATTTGCGTGGCGGTGGCGGTGTTCCTGTTAAACGTGCCGTTCCGGGGTTCTTTATTCGCCCTCCTGCTCGCCGGAACGCTGTTCATGGGCAGCGGACTGGGCCTCGGCCTGCTGCTCTCCACCGCCACGCGGAACCAGTTCAACGCCGCCATGGCCGCCCTGAACGCCGGGTTCCTGCCCGCCCTGATTCTCTCGGGGTTCATCTATGAAATCCGCAGCATGCCGGTGGTGATTCGCGCCCTCACGCACCTGGTGCCCGCGCGCTATTTCGTGACCATCATGCAAACTCTGTTCCAGGCGGGCACCATCTGGCCGGTGCTGCTCCATGCCATGCTCTATCTGGTGCTGGCCTCCATCTTCTTCCTGGGCCTGACCGTGCTCAAAACCCGGCGGAGGCTCGAATGAACCGCATTCTGGCGTTGATCAAAAAAGAATTGCAGGCGCTCTGGCGCGACCGCCAGGGACGCATCCTGTTGATCATGCCGGTGATCATGCAGTTGGCGATCTTCTCCTTTGCCGCCACGCTGGAAGTCAAAAACAACACCCTCGCCATTTTCAACCTGGATGGCGGCGGCGCCTCCGTCGAGTTGATCCAGCGCCTGGGCCGCGCGCAAGCCTTCACGCGGGTGCTGTTCCTGCACAGCGAGGCCGAACTGACCCGCGTGGTGGAGGAACAGGAGGCGCTGCTGGTGGTGCGGTTTGGTGCTGATTTTTCGCGCGGTGTGATCGCCCGGCAGCCGGTTGCCATCCAGGTAATCCTGGATGGCCGGCGCTCGAACAGCGGTCAGGTCGCCTTCGGCTATGTGCGCCAGATCCTGCAGGCTTGGCTGAACGAAACGCCCGCGGGGCCGCCTTCCGCCAGCGTCGCTCCCATCATCGTGCGGCACTGGTTCAATCCGAACCTGGACTATGTCCGCCACATCATCCCCAGCCTGGTGGCCATCATTACGGCCATCAGCACGCTCATTGTGACGTCGCTCTCCGTCGCCCGCGAACGCGAGCAAGGCACCTTCGATCAGTTGCTCGTCTCGCCCCTCACCCCCGGCATGATCATGGTCGGCAAAACCGTCCCGGCGCTCATTGTCGCCACGCTCCAGGCCACGATTATCATCACCGCGGGCGTTATGTTTTTTCGCATCCCGTTCGCCGGTTCGTGGCTGTTGCTCTATGGCAGCATGGTGGTTTACATCCTCGCCCTGGCCGGGTTTGGCTTGCTGATGTCCTCCGTGGCCGCCACCCAGCAACAGGCCTTCCTGGGGGTGTTCAGCTTTCTCATGCCCAGCGTGCTCCTCTCCGGCTTCCCGGCGCCGGTCGAAAACATGCCTCAATGGCTCCAATACCTGGACTGGTTTAACCCGCTGCGGCACTTCATCGTGATTGTCAAAGGTGTGTTTCTGAAAGACGCCTCGCTCCCCCAGCTCTGGCCGAGCCTCTGGCCGCTCATGGTGATCGCCGCCATCACGCTCCTCGCCGCCAATTGGCTGTTCCGCCGCCGCTTCGGGTAAGCGGCGCGGTCAGCGGCACCGCGAACCGCATCGCCCGAGCGCACGACTCGCAAGCGAACCCCATCCGCGTCCTCCGCGGGTTTTGACCGCGACCGTTCGTCTCCCTGGTTTTGTTAAGACCTTTGATGCCCACCCTCGGTGAGCACTCTCGGATCCACCTGGTTAACCGACGGCTCCACGCCTGCAAACAGCGGACGGCTTGAGTGCGGGTTCGGATATATTTAAGAACCACGCCCCAAGCGCCAGACCGGCACAGGCAAGAACCGCCAAGAAAACATGCCAAGCCCGAGATGTTTCATCGTTTCCTCGATGAAACCGGTGACACGACATTTCTGAGCGGCTTTCGCCGCGACGTCAGGGAGACGACTTTCAGTAACCGCAGACCTGTGTATAAGCTGCGGACGATTTACCCACGCCTTAAACATGTTTGTGTTAATTTTGCTGGTGGACTTTCAAGCTGGCTCATGGAAACTTTTGGTTGTTCGAGAACCGGGGTAATGGTGGTCCAGATTGAGCATGGCCGTCTCCGAGAGCTACCGCGTTTTTGTCCTGGAGCAACTGGGACGAGTGACACCCGTGACCGGCAGGTCAATGTTTGGTGGGGTGGGGATCTATGCCCGGGGATCGTTTTTTGCTCTCATCGCGGAAGACCGGCTGTATTTCAAGGTGGACGACACAACACGCCCGGAGTTTGAACGACTGGGCATGGAGCCCTTTCAACCCCTCGGAGAACCGAACGCGATGGGGTATTATGAGGTTCCGTCAGATGTGGTGGAAGATGCGATTCAACTCGCGCCCTGGGTCGAGAAGGCTATCGACGTGGCAGCCAAGGCGAAACTCGGCAAGCCACGGCGATCCAAATGAACGCCGTCGCGGAAGCTGAGGTGCGTGCTTTTGTTTTAGAAACCTGGGGAAATCAGGCCAGATTAAGTTCCACAATTAGCGGGCGGAGCCGCCTGGTTGGCGGAAGCGGAAGCAGGTGGTGAGGTGGTCGTTCACCATGCCGACGGCTTGCATGAAGGCATAGCAAATGGTCGGGCCGACGAACTTGAAGCCGCGCCGGATAAGGTCTTTGCTCATGGCTTCGGCTGCGGGGGTTTTGGCGGGAATGTCGCGCATCGTTTGGCGGCGGTTTTGGATGGTGTGGTTGTTGACGAAGCGCCACAGGTAATCTGAAAAGGAGCCGAACTCCTTTTGGACGGCCAGCACCGCGCGGGCGTTAGTCACCGCGGAATTCACTTTCAGAATATTGCGGACAATCCCTGGGTCCTGGAGCAGTTGAGCGATGCGTCGTTCGTTGTAGTTGGCCACCTTGGCGGCGTCAAAGTGGTCGAATGCGATGCGATAGGCGGAGCGTTTTTTGAGGATGGTGGACCAGCTCAAACCGGCTTGCGCGCCTTCGAGCACCAGGAACTCAAATAAGCGTTGGTCGTGGTGGATGGGCACGCCCCACTCGTCGTCGTGATAGGCGATCATCAGCGGGTCGTTGCCGGCCCAGGCGCAGCGCACGGTGTTTGTCATCAAGGGTCACCATAAGATCACGTAGTGAGAATGTCGAACCGGTTCGGGGCCAGGCCCGATTCAGTTGTGGAAGATCTCAGCCTGTGTCGCAAAAAACTGCGCGAGACGCCTGCTCTACGCCGAACCTATGGTCAGGTTGGTTACTGAGCTTTGAGGGAAGCCATGTCGATGCAGAAACGGTATTTCACATCGGACTTGAGCAGTCGCTCGTAGGCTTCATTGACCTTCTGGATGGGGATGACTTCGACGTCGGAGGTGATGTTGTGCTGGCCGCAAAAGTTGAGCATCTCCTGCGTTTCGGCGATACCGCCGATATTCGAGCCGGAAAGGCTGCGGCGACCCATGATGAGGCCGAAGGCGGACACGCCCAGGGGCTTCGCGGGAGCGCCAACCAGGGTGAGGTTGCCGTCACGTCCGAGCAGGTTGAGATAAGCGTTGATGTCGTGCTCTGCTGATACAGCGTCGAGAATGAAATCGAAGCTGCCGGCGTGCTTCTTCATCTCGTCGGCATTGCGGGACACCACGACTTCGTCGGCCCCAAGCCGGAGCGCGTCATCCTTCTTATTGGGCGAGGTGGTGAAGACAACCACGTGCGCTCCGAAGGCATGGGCAAACTTCACGCCCATGTGACCCAACCCGCCCAGGCCCACGACGCCAACCTGCTTGCCCTTCGTGACGCCCCAATGGCGCATGGGCGAGTAGGTGGTAATCCCCGCGCAAAGCAGGGGCGCGGCCCCCGCCAGCTTGAGATTGCCCGGCACACTCAGCACGAAGTGTTCATCCACCACGATCGCCTCGGAATAGCCGCCGTAGGTCACACCGCCCAAGTGCTTGTCTGGAGAGTTGAACGTGAGCGTCAGGTGCGGGCAGAACTGCTCCAGCCCGGCCGCGCACTGCGGGCAGGTGCGGTCCGAGTCCACCAGGCAGCCCACCGCCGCGAGGTCGCCCGCCTTGAACTTTTTCACGGCGGAGCCGACCCGGCTGACGCGCCCGACGATCTCATGGCCAGGAACGATCGGGTAAACCGTGGGCATGAACTCGCTCCACTCGTTGCGCACGGAATGAAGATCGGAATGGCAGATCCCGCAAAAGAGGATTTCGATCTGCACGTCGTGTTCCGTTGGCTCGCGGCGTTTGATCCTGCTGGAGGCCAGCGGCGATGTCGCGCTGGCAGCGGAGTAAGCTTTGGTGTTGGACATAATTTGGTGCTCCTATTGGTTTCGTTGTGGCTTAACCAAGGTTGATATTATGGTTCGCCGATCGGTTCCTGAGGGTGCATCTGCATGCCCCTTTGCGCCGAATTCACTTGGACTTTGGTTACCGCCATGGAAGCAAGGTAACGCCAGACTGGAATCTGTCACTAGTGACAGCGGCCATTCTTGGCGATCTCTTCGTGACCAGCGGGTCCTTTGGCAGATTCCCCGGTGCAAAGAGAAGCGGATCGACGAAGCCGCGCAGCGCCCGTCCGCGTGTGGGTGTTCACTTTTTGATTTCCAGCGGGCCAGTGGAGGGTGTAACTTGGAAGCTGCTCCTATGAAAAACTTATTAACACGTCGGCAGTTCCTCGGAACCAGCGCGGTGGCCGGTGCCGGTCTGGCATTCGGCGCCGCCTCACTGCAGCCTCTTTCAGCCGCGGAGGACTCCGCCAAACCCGCCATTCTCGGAGGCAAACCCGCCTGCAACGGTTTCCCGGGCTGGCCAATTTACGACAAAACGGAGGAGACCGCCCTGCAGGACACGCTCAAGAGCGGGGCCTGGTATCGCGGATCAGGCAAACGCGTGGCCGCGTTCGAGGGGGAGTACGCCAAGTTGACGGGCGCGAAGCACTGCCTGGCCACGGCTTCGGGCACCGCGGCGCTCAGCACCGTCATGGGCGCGCTCGAAGTTGGCCCCGGGGATGAGGTCATCATCCCGCCCTACACTTTTGTGGCCACCTATAATGTGGTGGTGCTCAATTACGCGCTGCCGATCTTTGTTGATTCGGACCTGGCGAGCTTCCAGATCGATGCGAGCAAGATCGCCGCCGCGATCAACCCGCGCACGCGCGTGATCATGCCCGTCCACCTGGGCGGATCCGCCGCGGACCTGGACGCCATCATGGAGATTTCCAAACAGCGCAATATTCCGGTGGTGGAAGACGCCTGCCAATCGCACCTGGCCGAGTGGAAGGGGAAAAAGGTGGGCACCGTCGGGTTGGCGGGGTGCTTCAGTTTCCAAGCCAGCAAGAACCTGAATTCGGGCGAGGGCGGCGCCGTGCTGACCAACAGCCCCGAATTCATGGAAAACTGCTACAATTTCCATAACCAGGGCCGCGCGCGCGGCAACACCGGTTATGCCTTCACCTATTCCGGCACCCGGGGATCCAACCTGCGGTTGTGCGAATTCCAAGCCGGCATCCTGACGGCGCAAATGACCCGCGTGGAGGAGCAAGCCCTTCGCCGCACGGAGAACGCGGAGTATCTCACCCGCATGCTCAAGGAGATTCCCGGCATCGTGCCGGCGAAAATGTATCCGGGCTGCACGCGCAACGCCTACCACCTTTACATGTTCCGCTACCTGAAGGATCAGTTTGCGGGCATGGACCGCGCCAAATTCTTGAAAGCCATGCAGCGCGAAGGGATCCCCTGCTCCAGCGGTTATTCGCCCTTGAACAAAGACACCTATGTGCGCGGCCTGGTGAAGTCGCGCCATTACCAGAAGCTTTACACCCAGAAAGAGCTTGGCGAGTGGCTGGAGCGAAGCGAGTGTCCACAAAACGATTTGCTTTGCGAACAAGCGGTTTGGTTTACCCAGACCATGCTGCTTGCGCCCCGGTCCTCGATGGAAGCCATCGTGGGTGCCGTCCGCCGGATTCAGCGGCACGCGAGCCAGGTGGCGAGCGCGTGACCGGCGCTTCTCAACCATGAACCGGACTCACGGCTCTGCCACCCGGTTTTTGGCCGGCGTTAGCGAACGTTGCCCGGTCTGCCGTGGTGCCCGGGCGCGGCAGGCGGGGGCCGCTTTTCAATTGGTGAAGACGTTCGAGATCGTCTGCCCGTTTTGCCGCGCCTATGAACGGGTTCACGGGCGCAAGTCCCATGAGCCGCT
>JBBQYD010000209.1:0-8694 GCA_038209025.1 Verrucomicrobiota bacterium
GGGCGCACCGACTCCCCTCGGGCCGTGGGAGCCCGTTTCTGCTTCCTGGGTCACCAATGGCGATACAGTTTCTGTTCAAGTCACCAACGAAGCGACCGCCCGCTTCTTCAGACTCGGCTACTGACCCACAGCACTTACCCCCAGGGCCCCGCGCCGCAAGGCACCGGTGCCTTGTTGTTTTCCCCGCGTTCTGTCTGTGTCCCGGCCCCGAGTATTAGAGCCCCCTCAACTTCCGCTGCACAATCGTCCGCGCCTTAGTCGCTCAGGAGGTTGATGGTTGATTGAAGGGGTTGAGAGTTGAGAGAGGGTGTCACAATCCGCGGAGTTTGCGTTGCATGACGGTTCTTGCTTTGGTTGCCACGAGTTAACGCAGGCAATCAGCCGCGTCATCGCCCCCCCCGGACCCTCAATGCTCGACCCACTGCCATCCCCCAGGGGGGCTGCGCTTCACGGAAACAACCACAAGTGAATTGACACCAGGCCACCTTCCTCGTTTAACTAGACTCATGAGACCCTCCACGCAAACCAAACCCACCCTGCAACACGCCGCCCTCGCCGCCCTAACCCTCGCCACCATGTGCCTTGGCCCCGCCGCCGTCCAGGCCAGGCCAACAATCTATGGCGCGTTTGTCGGCCTCAGCGAAGGAGGCTCCAGCTTTTGTACAAAGGATATAGCCACCGTTGAGAATGCCTTGCCGCCAGCCAGCCTAAACGACAACTGGGAGTGCCCGACGACAAGAAGTCAGTTCGGCGGCGCCGTCTTCGCTACCCCAGGGATGCTCCGTGGCAATGTATTCTCCACCTGCGCCACCTTCAATGGTTCCACCACGGGAACCCTCCAGTTCTGGGATGTCCTGAGCATTGGGACACTGCCCCAGGGAGCCAGTTACGTTGTCCTGCGAATCACCTTTTCCTTAAGAGCAGAATTTGCCGGCACACCATCGGCCATAGGCCAAGTCGATCTAACTTCCGGCTTCGGTGCCGCAAGGAACCTGAGTCTGAATGCGGCGAATGGGGGAGGCTCTATATCCACCAACGTCTTGGTTAACTTGTTTCCGCCCAATCAGTTAGGCCTGGACATAAACTTAGGTCTCTGGGCCTATGATAACTGGGGTCACATGACGACATCTGGCCAAGCCGCAGTCCACGTTGACGTGCTAACCCCCGGAGCCACGATCACCTCGGCCAGCGGCTACGACTATTCGACCCAGCCCACGCCATCGCTCCAAGTGCTCACCACGCAACAGGCCGCCGGCGCCACCGTGACCTCACTCACCTGGACCAATAACGGCAGCATCGTCGAACTCGAAGCCGCCAGCACCCTGGCAGGTCCTTGGAAACCCGTCACTCCGCCCCGGACCACCAACGCGAACTGGATCGTCACCATGGTCACCAATACCGTCCCCGCCCAGTTCTTCCGCCTGCACGGGCTGTGACCCGGCCCCACTTTCCGCCCAGCCTCAAGACCCAATCCCCGCCGGGGATTCCGCTTGGTGCCGTCGCTTTGGCGGGAGAAGACGTCGGCACCGGCGACGAAGCGGGAGAGGGAAACTGATAGGACTAATAGGAAATTCTTGCGCGCCCGCGCGTGCTCGACGCCGCGCGGGTGATCGCACCACGAGATTGCCACCATTCCCATCGACGCAGGCCCGCTGCCACATGCGGCGGCCAGCCTGCTGACGCGAGGGTTGATTCCGGGCGCGTTACACTCTATTCAATGGCTATGCAAGCTCCGTCTCCGAAGCGCTTTTCCGCCAGAGAGAGTGTTTGGCTGCTCGCGCTCCTGTGGTCGGTCGCTCCCGTTCTGTCTGCCGAAAGCCCCGCCGAACTGCGCCCGTGGCGGGAATATCGCACGATCCTGTGGGTGGGAGACACGGCCTACAAACAACCCGAGAAGCTCGCGCTGTTCTTCCAGCGCCTGCGGGAAATGGGGGTCAACACCGCGATGGTCCACGGCGACGCCTCCCCGCAGCCCCTGCTCGACGCTCAATTCCCTTACTATGTGGAGAACGTGATCAACCGCGGCCTGTGTCTGAAGTGGAATTCGAAGGTGCGCGATTGGGACAAGTTTGTGACGGACTGGGCTCGGGAGGGTCGCGCGGAGACGGGGTTGGTGCGCGACTATTGCCTCGATGATCCCCGGTGGCGGACTTGGGCTCGCCAGGAAATGCAGAATGTGGTCCGTAAAAATCAGCCGAACCATCCGGTGGCCTATAACATTCGCGACGAGCTTTCGACTACGATTTCCGCCAATCCCTTCGATTACGACTTCCATCCCCTCGCGTTGGCGCAATTCCGTGAATGGCTCAAGACGCAGTATTCTTCACTGGCGGCGCTCAACGCGCAATGGGAGACCCGGTTCGAGTCCTGGGACAACGTCAAGCCCTTCACCACCGACCAGATTAAGAACCGCATGGCCAGCGGCGACGCGTTGCCGCGCGGCAAGCCCGACTGGCAGGCGGTGCAGAACCTGAGATTCGAACCGGTCAAAGCGCGGCAAACTCCCACGCGATGGAACTTTTCACCCTGGGCCGATTTTCGCACCTACATGGATATTTCGCTCGCGCGCACCTTGGCTGAGCTTCGCCAGGCGGCGCATGAGGTTGACCCGCGAACGCCGGTCGGCGTCGAAGGCACGCAGATGCCTCATGCGTTTGGCGGGTATGACCTGTGGCGATTGGCCCAGGCGGTGGATTGGGTGGAACCCTACGACATCGGCAATGCGCGGGAGATCTTCGGTTCGTTTATGCCGGGGCACCCGATGCTGACCACGGTCTTCGAGAAGGCGACCCACCCCGCGCAGCGGCGGCTCTGGCATTTGCTACTCGAAGGCGACCGTGGCTGTATCATCTGGTGGAGCGAAGACTGCATTGATTGGCAGAACGGCGATTACCCGCTGACGGCCAAGAGCCGGGCGCTCGCGCCCGTGTTGCGCGAGATGACCTCGCCCCTCGCGCAGCTCTTCCTGCGGGCCGAACGGGAGCGCGACCCGGTTTGGATTCACTATTCCCAGCCCAGTGTTCAGGTCGCCTGGCTGTTGGAATCGACGGTGGATGGTTCCACCTGGCTGCGGCGATTCTCCAGCTTCGAGGCCGGGCACAACCATCACGCGAAGATCCGGAACAGTTGGCTCAAGCTCTTTCAGGACCTCGGCTACAGTCCACAGTTCATCTCCTCCGCGCAGCTTGAGGACGGTAGGTTGGCGGGCGTCTCCAACGCGGTCCTGGTTCTCCCCGGGTCCCGTGCCCTTTCCGAGAGAGAATCAGCGGCGCTCAAAACCTTCGTCGAGCCCACGGCTGGTGGAGGCGCCCTCCGCGCGCTGTTCTGCGATGGTTTGCCTGGCCTGTTCGACGCGCATGGCCGGTTGCGGGCCAAGTCGTCGTTGGAGGAGCTCTTCCCGGCCGACGCCGTGGGTTCGAGTGCGGCCTCGCTTTCGTTTGCCCTGGTAACTGGCCAGCGGCCGGTCATGAATCCAGCCGATATCTCCACCTATGCCGCGGAGAGGCTCAAAGCCCAACCCGCGCCCGCCTGGCGCGAATGGCTCCGGGCGCAACTCAAGGCCAGGCCTCCTGAAATCTCCTTACCGGATACCGCCCGGGTCCGGATTCACCGGTTCCGAGTCAACCACGGCCGGCTCGTCGCCTTCGAGCGCAACATCGACTACAACATGAGCGAAGATCTGAAGCAGGCCGGTGGCAATGAGGCGCTCGAAAAGTCCGAAGAACTCGAGGCCACGCTGAGCCGACCGGTCCATGCGTATGATTTGCGCGCTCGGAAATATCTGGGCCGCACCGCTCGGCTCCGGTTCACACTTTCTCCATGGCAGCCGTCGCTCTTTGCGCTCACCGAGGAGAAGTTTCCTGCCGAGTCGATCCTGAGCGCAATGTCCGATGGCAGGTAGATAAACAGAATTGGTTTTTTGCGCGCCCGCTCGTCCCCAGCGCTGCGCGGGTGAATGGATCGTTCGGAATGCTTGCCGGACTTCTTGCCCCAAGGGAGCCTAGAGCAGTTCACCCGCCGTGAAATCCGCGTGTCATGGGGCCAAATCACCCCGCGAGCGCCACACCGAGTTTCAAACCGCAGACTCCACGGCGATGGTTTGAAGGCCCCCCTTACTTCTTTCCTTCTTTCAGAAGGGTTGGCTTGCGTGTAACCTCTGACCCCAGACGCCTCAGGAAGAGGTATGAGGACCACACCTCAGTCACAATGCTGTCCGAAATGCGGCGGGCCGATTCCCGCTGAGGCGCCGGAGGGGCTTTGTCCCCGGTGCGTTTTGATGCAGGCCTCCCTCCCCACCGAGGCCGGGAAAGGCGCGGCTTCCAAGTCGGCGCCCCCAACGCAGGCGGAACTGGCTGACGCCTTTCCCCAGCTCGATATCTTGGAGCTTATCGGCCAGGGCGGCATGGGTTATGTGTTCAAGGCCCGGCAGTCGAAGCTCGACCGCTTTGTCGCCCTGAAGATCCTCCCGCAATCCCTCGCGGCCGACCCGGCGTTCGCCACGCGGTTCACACGCGAGGCCCGCATGCTGGCGCGGCTCAGCCACCCGAACATCGTCACCCTCCACGACTTCGGGCAGGCCAACGGCTTCTTCTACCTGCTGATGGAATTCGTGGACGGCGTAAACCTCCGCCAGGCGATGAAGGTGGCGCGGTTCACGCCAGCGCAGGCGCTCTCGATCGTACCAAAAATCTGCGAGGCCCTTCAGTTCGCGCACAACGAAGGCATCCTGCATCGCGACGTCAAGCCCGAGAACATCCTGCTCGACACGAAGGGACGCGTGAAGATCGCCGACTTCGGCATCGCCAAATTGGTGGAAGGTGGGGACGCGCCCCTGGGCCAGCCCGGCACCGCCAAGCCAGCCAGCCCTCCCAACCTCACTGAAACGGGCAAGGTCCTCGGCACCCCCCATTACATGGCGCCGGAACAGCTCGAGCATCCACAGGACGTGGATCAGCGGGCCGACATCTACTCCCTCGGGGTGGTATTCTATGAAATGCTCACCGGCGAGCTGCCCTTGGGCCGCTTCGCACCCCCTTCGGAGAAGTCTGCCGTGGATCCGCGCGTGGATGAAGTGGTGCTCCGCACGCTGGAGAAGGAACGGGAACGCCGCACCAAGACCGCCGGCGAGGTGAAAACTCAGGTGGAGACGATCGCCAGCAGCGCCAGCGCTCGGCCCACGGCGAACAGGCCAGAGACACTCCCCACCGCCACCGCTCAGGCCAAGCCGGATCGGTTCTGGCGGTGGTTTGCGGTGGTTGTGCTGGCTTTGATTTCGATTCCGGTTGCCATTGCGATCCTAGGCACACTGGCGGCGCCTGGCATACCGAACTTTGTCAGAACCCGCCAACGCGCGCTTGCTAAACACGAACAGAAGGTGGCCTTGGAAAGCCCGGCCAACCCGCCTGCCGCGTCAGCCGAAACCTGGTCGCCAGCAGTGGGACCGGAGGGCAAGCGCGATTTGCACAAGATCCTGGAAGAAGCGAAGCAACTGACGTCCGTGGGCCTCTACGAAGAGGCCTTGCAACGCTACCTCTGGTTCCACAACCACGAGCAGGAATATGGCGACCCGTATCAGGATGTGGTCCGCATCACTTCCGCGGTCTCCGAGTGGGAGGAATTAGGCCGGCGCTATCCGAAGGCCAAGCGGGCCTTGATTGAGATCCGGGATAAGAAGACGAAGGAGATTGTCGAGGGGCGAGGTTACGTCGAACTCGTCAAGGACGTGCAGGCCATTAATCACCAACTGCAAGAGGACGACGCGACGTATGCGCTGTTCAAGACCGTTCGGGAGGAGGATCCAAAACTGGCCGGGCAGCTCTATTTCTATCTGGAAGGCCTGCTGGTGTCGAAAGGCGAGTATCAATGGTGCTTCAGCCAAATGGGCGATCCGCAGCGGCGATTCGATATGATCCGGAATGGGTTGGAGATGGACCGCGACAACCAAAAGCGCATGGCGGAAACCAGGCAAAGAACCGCGCAACAGATGGCGGAAATGGACCAGAAGCGCGGCGTGACGAACTCTTGGGCTCCGCCCGACACCTCGGCAATGATGAAAAAGTCTGGCGAAGACCGCTTCGTCGGGCAAACCCGTCAGTGGATTGAGGTTCTAATCGGCACCGGCCACAAGGCCGACGCGGAAAAGATCCGTGATCAGGCCGCAGCCATTCTTGACGACCCGCGGCTGAAGTCCGCTGTCAGCGACGCGGAGGAGAAGATTCAAAAGCGCTCCCTCCGGACCGGCAACCAATAAACAAACATGAAACCGTATCCTGCAACCCTGCAGTTCACAGTGCTCCTGGCGGTCGTGGTTATGTTTGGCGGCCGGGCCTTCTGCCAGCGAGCTGACGCTCAACCCGCCCGCCCGGCCAACATCAATCCGGCGACGGGTATGCCCGCCGTCCCCGGCAGCAAGCCGCCCGCGATTGGCCCCAACGGGCTTACCGTTTTACCGGCGCCCCCTCGCTCGGCGCCGCCCGGCACCAACTCCTCCTCTGGCGCGTCAGCCGAAACCTGGGCACCGGAGACCGGCTCCGATTTGCGCAAGATCCTCGATCAAGCCAAGCTGCTGACTTCGTTGAGCGAATACGAGAAGGCGTTGCAGCGCTACATCTGGTTCCATAACCACGGGCAGGAAGCAGGAGATTCGTATCAGAATGGGCTCCGCCTGACTTCCGGGCTTTCCGGTTGGGAGGAATTAGGCCGGCGCTATCCGAAGGCAAAACAGGCATTGATTGAGATCCGGGATCGCAAGACGACGGAGATTGCCGAGGGACGAGGCTATGCCGAACTATTCCGGGACGTGCACGCCATCAATCGCGAACTGCACGACACCGCCGCGACCTATGATCTGTTCAAGATCGTTCGGGAGAAGGACCCAAAACTGGCCGGGCAGGTCTATCTGTATGTGGAAGACCTGCTGGTGGCGCAAGGCGAATACCAATACTGCCTCAACAGCATGGGCGACCCGCAACGGCGATTCGACATGATCCGATGGCGGTTGGACCTGGAGCGCGATAGCCTAAAGCGCAATGAGAAGACCCATAAGCAGGTCGCGCAACAGGTGGACGCAATATATCAGCAGCGCGGTTACACGAACTCCTGGGCTCGGCCCGACCTCGCGGCCCGGATAAAGAAGGGCAACGAAGACCGCTTCGTCGGGCAAACCGGACAGTTGATGGAGATACTCCTGGCTACCGGTCACAAGGCGGAAGCGGAAAGCATCCGCGCTCAGGCCGCAGCCATTTTTGACGACCCGCGGTTCAAGTCTGCCATCAGCGACTTGGAGGAGCAGATTCAAAAGCGACCTAAGGCTCAACCGGCCCACGGTGTCAGCCCCAATCCGGCAACGGGTATGCCCGTTCCGTCCGGCGCGTCTCCAGCCCCTAATCCCGCTGCAGGGCTTCGCGTCCCAGCGCCGCCCAGTAGTTTTGCACCGTCAGCAACTGACTTCTTAACGGGGGCCAGCTTGGCGCGCGAGTTGATGAATCAGGGCCGGTTTGAGCAGGCGCTGCAAACCTTCCTCTCGTATCACGCCCAGACGCGGGTATCCCTCACCAATGGCCCCCTGATCTCGGCGCTCTCCGATTGGGTCGAACTGGGCCAAAGGTATCCCAAGGCCAAGCAAGCCTTGCTCGACATCCGGCAGAGCGACGTGCGCGAGTTTGTCGAAGGCCGGGGCGATACCAAGCTATTCTCGGAACTGGCCAACATTAACACGGCACTGGGAGAGCAAGATTCCACCTATGCCCTATTCATCGGCCTGGAGCAAAGCGACGCGGCCCTGGCTCGGGAATGCTATATGATTCTGGAGCCGGCCTTAGTCGAACGCGGGGAATATGCAGTGTGCGCGCGTTACTTGGGTAATCCGCAGAGTCGGTTCGATATCCCCCGCCGGACGTTCGAGATGATGCAGCGCATGGACCAACAGTTCGCTCAAAGACGCCAGGAGAACGACCGGCGGCATGAGGCAATGGCCCAAACCAATCACAGGCCTCGGCCTAACCTCCACATTAACGACGCCGAGGATGCCATGAGCAGATCGTCGGCGGACTGCTTCGTGGGGGCCGTGAGGCAGTTGCTGGAGATCCTCGTCGCCACCGGGCGCCAGCCAGAAGCCGAGAGGTTCCGCGCACAGGCCCTGGTCACGCTGGACGATCCCCGCTTGCGGCCTAGCATCAGCGAGGTGGAGGCGAGAGTTCGGGCGGTGCAGGCTTCGCACCGGCCCCCTCCGGCGCCCATTGCGATTCACACACAGTTTGTCGAGAGCTCCACCTTGTTCCCCCCGCAGCTCCCCACGCCGTCGGCCTCGGTGGAACACTGGGCGCCCAGGCTCGACCCCGGGAGCAAACCGGACCTGCATGCGATTCTAGCCGCAGCCAAAGACTATACCGCCGAAAAGCATTACGAGGAGTCCCTGCAACACCATCTCTGGTATCACAACCACGCGCTGGAGTACGAGCCTGAAGCACAGCGCGGCGTGCGGCTCTCCTTTGCGCTTATAGACTGGGCCCAATTGGGGCGGAAATATCCCAAAGCCCGGGAAGCGCTGCTGGAAATCCGCGACCGCGACCTGCACGAGTTTGCCGCCGGCCGGGGTTCGGTGTCCCTGTTCAAAGACATCGCTGCCATCAATGAGCAGTGGGGGCATGAGAGCACGACCTGCCGGCTCTTCAATTACCTGAAGGACCAGCAGCC
>JBBQYD010000210.1:0-8667 GCA_038209025.1 Verrucomicrobiota bacterium
TGTCGTTGGCTGGCGGCTACGATGACAATTTGGTGGCCTGGCATCTCTGGGCCGGTGTGGCAACCGCCGTTCTGTGTTCGATGACCGGCCTTTTATACTGGAGAGGTTTGCGCGGGCTTTACCGGTTCACGCTGGCGCTCACCTGCGCGGCGCTTGTGGTGGCCAGTCATTTCGGGGGGGCGCTCACGCACGGCAGCGACTACCTGGTGCAGTACGCGCCGCGCCCGGTTCGGGATTGGTTGGTGAGAAGTCCGGCTCCGGTCCTGAAAGCCGCAAACCAATGGGCCGATCAACCGGCATTTGTGGCCGCTGTGAAGCCGGTGCTGGATCAGTATTGTGTTGGCTGCCACGGCCCGGAGAAGTCCAAAGGACGCTTGCGGCTGGACACGTTCGACGCGCTGCTGCGTGGGGGCGAGTCGGGGCCGGTGGTGATGCCCGGGAATCCCTCTCAAAGCCTCCTGGTGAAGCGATTGCAACTGCCGCTCACCGAGGACGAACACATGCCGCCTGCTGGCAAACCCCAGCCGTCCGCAGACGACCTCGCGTTGCTGGAGTGGTGGATCAGCGCTGGCGCGAAATCCGATCAACCGGTCGGACCGTTTAAAGCCCCGCCCAGCATCAACGACTGACAATGCCCCCTGTCGACCCGGGGTGCCCCGTCTCCGGCAAGCCGGTGGAGGCCGCGAAAACCATCGTTTACGGCACTGAATTCCCAGGTTGTTGTCCGGTGCCTTCCCCACCGGATTCACATGGATTCCAAAGGCGCTCTTTTCATGGCCCGCAACTCCGCCTGCCGCTTCAGCAGCGCCAGCTTCTCCGCTTCGCTTATCGAGGGTTCGTTTATCTGGCGGAGCGCATCCGCAAGTTGCTGGTCAATGTGCTGGTTGCGCATGCGCAGGGCCAGATCGGACAACTGCCGTTCCGGGTTGGGGATTGTCCGTTCCGCCGCGCCAGCTTCGGTGATGAGGCTCTGAATCGCCGGGTTGCCGCCGCATTCATCCACGAAGGCCGCCAGGCTGGTCCAGGTTTGCGCCCGCGCGCTTTCCAGGCGGCGCGCCACAATCTCTCGGACCGCGGCATGCTGCACCCATTCAGGTTCGAAATGGATAGCTGCCCAATCCGCCAGTTCGTCGTTGAGCAGGATCAGCTTTAACAGCCAATGTTCGGACGATGACGGTTTCGCGGATTCCTCCTGTTCGGATTGAAGCGACTCCTCGTCATGGCGCGTGAAATGCAGCTTTCCCGCGCTCGAACGGGCAAATTCCGCGCGGACCGAGGCCGGGCTCACACCCAGGCGCAAAGCCGTCTTTTGGGCATATTTATCAACCAGGACGGCGTTCTGCGTTTTGTGCAAGGCTTCGGCCATTTCTCGCAGGACAGCCAAACGCCCTTTATCGGAGGTGGTGGGATTTTGGGCACACAGGCGGTTCAGGTAAAAATCAAAGAATCCCTCCGCGCGATCAATGACAGCCTTGAAAGCCGCGCCGCCTTCGGCTTTGATGAGGCTGTCGGGGTCATGGGGCGCTGGCACGGTGGCCACCCGGATGGCCAGGCCTGCCGCGAGCAGGCTGTCCAGGGCGCGCACGGTCGCATTCTGCCCCGCCTGGTCTGAATCAAAACAAAGCACGGCCTCGTTGGCGTACCGTTTTAACATGCGGGCGTGATCAGCCGTGAAGGCGGTTCCCTGGGGGGCGACGATGTTTTTGATTCCCGCCATAAAGCTGGCGATGAGATCGAGTTGTCCTTCGCAGATGATCGCCGTGCCAGCGTCCAGGATGGCGCGCTTGGTTTTGTCCAGGCCAAAGAAGACCTTGCTCTTGATGAAGATCGGCGTCTCGGGTGAGTTCACGTATTTCGCGGTCTTCTCATCACCGGCGAGCACCCGGCCGCTAAACCCGACAATCCGGCCTTGCTCATCGCAAATGGGGAACATGAGGCGTCCGCGGAAGCGGTCGTAGTAGCCGCCGCCATCGCGGGGAAGGATGAGTCCGGCCTTTTCCATCAGGGCGGCGTCGAACCCTTTTGCACGCGCCCAATTTGTCGTGTCATCCCACTGGTCTGGCGCGCAGCCAAGGCGAAACAGCTCCACTGCTTCCGGGGCAACCCCGCGCCTGGCCAGGTAGTCGCGCGCCAACTGCCCCGACGCCTCGTTTGCCAGGGCGTTGGACCACCGTCTGGCAATTTGGTCATGCACCTCCAACAGTTGCTCCTTGAGATGCCTGACTCCGGCATCCGGCCCGCCGGCCTCGGTCGGCAGCACAATTTTGGCCCGATCCGCCAAGCGGCGGACGGCCTCCGGGAAGTCCACGCCCTCATACTCCCGGACGAACGCAAACACATCGCCCCCTTTGTGACAGCCGAAGCAATGAAATATTTGCTTGTTGGGATGGACGTTGAAGCTCGGCGTTTTCTCTTTGTGGAACGGGCACAGGGCCATGAAATTGGCCCCGGAGCGCTTCAGCGGGATGTACGTGCCAATGACATCGACGATGTCATTGGCCTGACGCACTTGCTCAAGCGTTGCTTGTGAAAAGAATCCGGCCATATGGCGGCTTGCGCTGTGCCGCGCTCAGGATAACAGATCTTCCAATTCCGCCAATAATTGCTCAAAGAGCGATAAGGCGTCGTAAACCGGTTGGGGCGTTGTCATATCCACTCCGGCCACTTTCAGCATGTCGATGGCATACATGCTGTTGCCCGTCTTCAGGAACTTCATCCATTGTTCGCGGGCATTAGGCTCCTGTTTCATTATCCGTTTGGCGATGGCGGCGGCGGCGCAATAGCTGTCGGCGTACCGATAGACGTAATACCCGCGGTAGAAATGCGGAATCCGCAGGCATTCCACGTCCAGCTCGGGGTCGATCACGAATTCCGGCCCGTAGTAACGCACATAGCTCTCATGGTATTGTTTCATGAGACTGTCGGCCGTGATCGGTTCGCCTTTTTCGGCCATGGTGTGAACCAGCAGATCGAATTCGGCGAACTGCGTTTGGCGAAAAATGGTTCCGCGCATGTCCTCCAGCATTTGATTGATAAGAAACGCGCGTTCGGTCCGGTTCGTGGTTTTGTCCAGGATGGATTGTTTGAAGACGATCTCCGCCGCGGTGGATGCGACTTCGGCGGTGAACATGGGATAGCCGGAATATACCGGCGGCTGGTTCTCCTTGGCGAACCAGCTTTGAGTGGCGTGGCCGAGTTCGTGCGCCAATGTGGAGACATCCTTGAAGGTGTCCTTGTAATTCAGGAGCACGTAAGGCGGCGAAAGATAGGTTCCCATGTTGTACGCTCCACTGCGCTTGCCCTTGTTCTCATAAACATCGATCCAGCGCGACTCAAAGGCATCGCGCATCACCTTGGTGTATTCCGCTCCGAACGGCTTCACCCCTTCCAACACCATCTCCCGGCCTTGTTCAAACGAGTAGTTCCGCTCGGGCACGTCAACCAGATTTACATAGAGGTCGTAAAAATGGACCTCATCGAGCCGCAACGCTTTTTTCTTCAGGGCCACATAGCGGTGCAGCAGTCCCTTTTTGTCAACCACCGCTTTCACCAGATTGTGGTACACGCCGGCGGACAGGTTTTCCGCATCCAATGCCAGGTGCAGGCTGCTGGGGTAGTGCCGTGCCTTTGCATAGTACCAATCCCGCTGCATGGCTCCGGCGAGGGTCGCTGCGACGGTGCTTTTCACGTCCAGGAACGACTTGTGCAAAGCCAGAAACGCATCTTTGCGGAACCGCCGGTCTTTGGACATCATGGCCATGGTGAAAGAAGAGGATGTGATCTCCAGGTCCTTGCCCTCGGCATCCTTCACCGTGCGCCACTGCAGTTCCGTGTTGCTCAGCAATCCGAACACGTCGGAGGCTGCCTCGGTGGCCTTGCCGGCCATGGCCAGCAACTCCTCTTCCCGCTGGGAGAGGATGTGCGCTTTGGTGCGAAGCAGGTCATCAAAATAGTGTTCATACACTGTCAACCCGGGCTCCTTTAACCACTCTTTTAATTGCCGTTCAGGAATTGTCAACATTTCGGGCTGCAGCCAGGAGGCCGATTCCCCCCATTGAACCGACAGTGTCTGTGCCCGTTGGTAGAAGCCCTGTTGGGTTGGCTCGCGCATATCCTCGTCCCGCCTCATCATGGCATAGGCGAACAGTTTCTCGAGTTGGACGCTAACTTGGTCACGCAGTTCCAGGGCGGCTTTCAGACCTTGGGCTGATTTGGCCGTCGTCCCTTGGAGTTTTGCGAACCGTCCGATCATGCTGTCCAGCTCCTTATAATGCGCTTCCCAATCTGGGATGGACGCATACATCTTGGACAAGTCCCATTTATGACGATCCTCAATGGTGGATCTTTCTGGTGTGCTCGCGGCCAACAGCAAGTTAGTCATAATAAAAGTCGTCACGGTCATAACCATCCCGACGATTCTAGTTCCAGGCATTTTCATTGTTTTTCCGCCCGGGAGCCGAGTCCTCGCGGGCGCAGTCACCCTAAGCCAACTGCCAAGGAACACACAAGCCCGGGTTTGCCCCGCCACGGGTGCAGGGCGCGATTTGCGGATGGCGGCGTGGCTGAAGTCCCCCCACGTGGGCAGCGATTCTCCCCTCCTTTCAAAGCGGAGCCGCAAACAGATGTGACTCTGCTTGCGCTCGGGACAATTCCTGCTTCAATGCCCCGAGTGAAGATTTTGGTCATAGGTTCGGGTGGTCGGGAACATGCCCTGGTGTGGAAACTGGCGGCTTCCAGGCGCGTCGATCAGATGTGGTGCGCTCCCGGCAATGCTGGCATCGGGCTGGAACCATTGTCTGCCAACGGCAGGGTGGTGGAGTGTGTCCCGGTAGGCGCGGAAGACCTCCCCCGGTTGCTTGAATTTACCCGACAGCACCAACCGGATCTCACCGTGGTCGGACCAGACAATCCCCTGGCGTCAGGCATAGTGGACCTTTTCCAGCGGCATGGTTATGCGATATGGGGACCGAACAAGCGGGCCGCCCGGTTTGAGTCTTCGAAGGCTTTTTCGCAAGAGTTCATGGGCAAGTACGGCATTGCGACCGCGCGATCGGGGGTTTTTGATGAGAGCGTGAAGGCGCGGGCGTTCGCTATGGAACTGGGAGGGCGTTGCGCGGTGAAAGCCGATGGGCTGGCCCTGGGCAAAGGGGTTCTAATCTGCCATGAACCGGCAGAGGCGGAGAAGGCGATTGAAGAAATCCTCGTGAAAGGGGCCTTCGGGACGGCCGGCACGAAGATTGTGGTGCAGGAACTTCTGGAAGGGATCGAGATTTCTTTGCACGCGATATGCGACGGGCGCAGTGCGGTGCTGTTCCCAACCTCACAGGATCACAAGCGGGCTCTCGACCAGGACCAAGGCCTTAACACTGGCGGCATGGGCACCTATTCGCCGACTCCATTTTTGACCGATTCGGGATTGGAGCAAGCCGGGGCACTGATACTCGAACCCTGGCTGAAGGGGTGCGCGGCGGAGGGCATTGATTATCGCGGGATTTTATATCCAGGTATCATGCTGACGTCCGCCGGTCCCAAGGTGCTTGAGTTCAACGCCCGTTTTGGCGACCCGGAAACCCAGGTATATCTCACGCGGCTGCAAAATGATCTGATCGAGGTGCTGGAAGCGAGCGTTTCAGGCACCTTGAGCCGGCTGAAGCTCGAGTGGGCAAATACGGTATCGGTGTGCGTTGTCATGGCCTCGGGCGGTTACCCGGGCGAGTATGTGAAAGGGAAGCTGATTGAGGGCCTCAAGGAGGTGTCGGAAATGCCCCGGACCAAGGTATTTCACGCCGGCACCGCCCAGCGCAACGGTAAGATTCTGACCAATGGAGGCCGGGTTCTGGGAGTCACCGCCTGGGGCAAGGACCTGGGGGATGCGCAGGCAACCGCTTACCAGGCCGTGGAACGTATCCGCTTTGAGGGAGCCCACTTCCGCAAGGACATCGCCGCCAAGGCGCTGCGCTCACCGCGGTTTGCCTGATCCGCCAACGACGGTGGCAGGTTGCTTGAGACTTAACGCGCCACTTTACTTTCCAATTCATATCGCGCAAGTTAACGCGCTATGTTGCCAATCCGGAAAACATATTTGCCGATCGTAATTACTGGCCTGCTGCTTGCGGGGCTGGGAAGAGACGCATGCGCGCAGACCCCTGGCAATGTCTTTCAAGAGGCCTACAGTTTGATCCTCACGAATCTTCCGGGTATGACCGCCGCAGACCTGGATCGAACCGCGATGAAAGCCTTGGTATCGGCGTTGTCTCCCCGGGTACGCTTGGTGGGTCCGGGCGAATCCAACACGGCGGCAATGGGGCCGGCAATCGCTAAAACCGCTCTGCACGATGGGGAGATCGGTTATGTGCGAGTCGCGCGGGTCGGCCAGGATTTTGATGGCGAGCTGCGTTCGGCCTGCGAGCGTTTGCTGTTGACGAACAAGCTGCAGGGCTTGGTGCTGGACCTGCGCTACGCCAAAGGCCAGAGCTACCCGGCGGTGGTGGGTGCGGCGGATTTGTTTTTGAAGCGGGAGCGCCCCCTGCTCGACTGGGGGCGTGGCATGGTGGCGTCCAAGGAGAAGACGAATGCGTTTGGCTTCCCTGTGGCGCTCCTGGTGAATGGGGAAACCTCCGGTTCGGCGGAAGCCGTGGCGGCAGTCTTCCGCGCCAGTGGCATCGGCCTGGTAGTGGGTTCGCCCACGTCTGGCCAGGCAGTGATTGCGCAGGAGTTCAAGGTAAGCGACGGCGAACTCCTTTTGATCGCACGCGCGCCTTTAAAGCTCGGAGACGGGACGGACCTGCCCATGCAAGGGTTGAAACCGGATATCCAAGTGCCCGTCAATCCGGAAATCGAGCGGCTTTTTTACGCGGATGCCTTTGCGATGCCGGTGATGTCGGACCTGGGGGGCACCAATAGCCCTGCCATGACCGGAAGCACCAACCGGTCCCGCCGGTTTCGGGTAAGCGAAGCTGATCTGGTCCGTGAACGACGGGAGGGTTTTGACCCCGACACCATGGGTTTGGGAGAGCCAGAAAAGCCGGTGGTTCGGGACCCGGTTTTGGCCCGTGCGCTGGACGTGTTGAAAGGTCTGGCGGTGGTGCGCCAGTCCAAGACCTGATTTTCACAATTGACGAGTCGTCTGGATAAACTCAAGCTGGGTACAGCGCTTCGATGAAGACCATCCTGTTTCTATGCACCGGCAATATTTGCCGCAGCCCCATGGCGGAGGGGATCTTCCGTGTTGCCATGAAGGGACGCGGCGATTACCGGGTCGTTTCGGCCGGCCTCGGTGCGGTGGACGGCCACCCCCCCAGTCCGAACGCGGTGCTGGCGGCTCGGGAATTGGGCATCGATATCTCCAGTCAGCGCAGTCGCATGCTCACCCGCGAGCTGGTCGAGCAGGCCGACTACATTTTTGGCATGACGCACAGCCACATCGAGACGGTGATGATGCTGTACCCCCAGGCGGCGGAGAAAACGTTTCTGCTGCGGGACTTTGACGAGACCCTGGACGTTTTTGAAAAAGACATCAGTGATCCCATTGGGGGATCCCTGGAGGTTTACACTATCTGTCGGGATCAGATAGAGCAGGGGATTGCGTCGATTCAGAAGTTCCTGGAGCAGCAGCACCCCAGCGGCCCAGCCAAGTTGGGCACGGTGGTGCTGGGAGCTGATCACGGAGGGTTTGATCTCAAACAGGCTATTCGGAAGCACCTGGATAAACAGGGGATCAGCTACACCGACCTTGGCACCAGTTCCAAGGAACCGACTGATTACCCGGATTTCGCGCGTGCGGTGGCTGAGAGTGTGGCCCATCATCGCGCGGAACTTGGGATATTGGTCTGCACTACCGGCATCGGCATGAGCATTGCCGCTAACAAGGTCTTCGGCGTGCGCGCGGCCCTGGTGGCTGACACGGAAACCGCCTCGCTGGCCCGGCGGCACAACAACGCGAACGTGCTATGCCTCGCCGGGAACAGAACTTCCGCCGCGGAGGCGGCGAAGATAGTGGATGCTTTTATGAGCAGTACTTTTGAAGGCGGGCGCCATGAGCGGCGCGTTAGTAAAATGGAAAAACCTATGATCCCCAACTCCCTGGCCTTGCACGTGGTGGACCCTGAAATTGCCATGCTGATTGACAGCGAACGGCAACGGCAACAGGAGAACATCGAGCTGATCGCCAGCGAGAATTTCACCAGCCCGGCGGTGATGGAAGCACAAGGCTCGGTGCTCACGAATAAGTACGCGGAAGGGTATCCCAGGAAACGGTGGTACGGCGGCTGTGAAAACGTGGATATCGTGGAGCAGTTGGCGATTGACCGTGCAAAGAAGCTCTTCGGCGCGGAGCATGCCAACGTGCAGCCGCATTCGGGCAGCGGGGCGAACATGGCGGTTTATTTCGCCATGCTCAAGCCTGGCGACAAGATGCTGACGATGGATTTGACCCATGGCGGACATCTTACCCACGGAAACCGCGCGAACTTCAGCGGACGGTTTTTTGAGATCGTTCATTATGGCGTCAGCCAGAAGGACGAGCGCATAGACTACGACCAACTAGCCACGCTGGCCCGGGAACACAAGCCCCGGATGATCACGGTGGGGGCGAGTGCTTACCCGAGAGTCATCGATTTCGAGCGGATGGGGCAGATCGCCCGCGAAGTTGGAGCGTTCCTCCTTGCC
>JBBQYD010000211.1:0-8656 GCA_038209025.1 Verrucomicrobiota bacterium
ATCTCGGCCTGAACCGGTTTTCCAGCAAATCCGGCGCCGGCGCCTCCCCTTCGCCGGCTTCCGTGACCCCCAGGTGCCCATCCGGTCCCGGCGTGGACCGGGATGTAGGGGGCGCCGTTGCCGCCGTTTACGCCGAACGCAACGCCCGAGATGTTAAAGATGTTGAACGTCAAGGCCGCGCTCGGGGAGATGCCGGACAGGCCGAGGGCTCCACCCGCGCCACCCAAGGCACTGGCACCCCGCGGATCATTCTGCACACAGAGGCTGAACCCGTCGGCGCCGCCGCCGGTGACGTTTTGATAGACGAAGGAGACAAAGAAGCTGCCGATGTAGAGCGGTTCCGGGAAGAAACTGCTGCGGGCCTGACCGCCAGTATTGTCAGTGAGGTCGAGGACGTCGGAGGTGAAGGTGGCTCCGCCGTTGAGAGACCAGCCGAGCCCGTTGTTGGCAAAGCTTGGATGGTCGGTGACCGAGAGGGCCAGGGTGGCACTCGGCGTGGTGCCGTAGTTATTGCTGACCTGTACCTGGTAATTGGCGGCATCCCCCAATTGCACGTTGGCGATGGTGAGGGTGTTGGTCTTCGCGCCTGTGAACCTGCCGGAATCCGCCAGGTTAACTCCGTTCGAGGTCCACTGGTAGGAGAAGGGGGCCGTGCCATCGACTGAGACGGTCAGGGTGATGGTTCGTCCAGCATAGACCATGCGGGCCAGCGGCAAATCCACCGTCATGATAGGCGGGCCGCTCACCACGGTTAAGGTCACAATGGAACTGGTCGCCGAGCCATACGCATTCGCGGCGGTCACCTGGTACTGATACAGGTTATAAGCGGCGGGGACGCCCGGGATGACCAGGTTTGCATTGGTCTTGCCGTCCATCGGGGCAAACGTGGTCCCGGAATCGGAAGACTGATACCATTGGTAACTTACGGTGCCTGGCCCATAACCCAGGGAGTAGAGGGCCGCGGTGCCACCCTCTGGCGCGGTGGAGTTGGTCGGCTGCAGACTGAACTTTGCGCCCGGGTTGGCGGCATAGTAGTGCGCCAGAACCTGGTTGGAACCTAGCGCGTGGTTGTAGATGGCCACTTCATCGATGATGCCGTTGAACTGGTTGTTATAGGCGGAGGTGGCACCCGATTTGCGGGAGCCGATGCTAACGGGAACGGCGGTGTTCAAGACCCCGAGTCCGCCCGGAATATTGGGGGTGATGGCGTTTTGAATGCCGTCCACGTAAAGGACTACGTTGCTGCCCGCTGCGTCCCAAACACCCACTACATGGTGCCACTGGCCGTCAGGACCTTTAGTGGCGGAAGGCCCATGGGTGCCACCATTGGCGTCACGCATGTAGAAGCGGAAGTTGCGCACCGAAGCGCCGCCGCCGCCTGTGTCGAGGTTGAATTGCTCGAAGCCGCCGTACCCTTTGGTGACAATGCCGGCATCCGAGGTTTGGGCCGCGCCGTTGACCCAGGCTTCGATGGAGAAGGAGGCGCTGGTGTTGGTCGGGGTGGCGAAGTTCACGTCGTTGATCGATCCGACATAGCTGTCCTGCGAGGCAAGGGTGCCGAAAGTGGCGGCGGTGTTCGGGTCAATGGTCGAATTGTAGCCAGGCACGCCAATGACGGCGTTCGAATAAACGCCGATGTGGCCGCCCATGTAATCATTGGCAAGCAAGCCATTGTTGCCAAGCCCGTCATCGGGACTCTCGGCCAGGCGCCAGAAGCCGATCGGTTGGTCGGTAATAATGGCCGAGGGATAAGCCTGGGTCGGCTTGGGAATGGTAGTAAAGGTACCGCTGGTGCTGTTGGTCGAGCCGTAAGGATTGGCCGCCTCACAGCGGAAGGCTTTGCCTGCATCAGCAGCCTGGGCGTTCGGGAACGTGTAGGTGCTGTTGGTCGCATTCAGAACCTCAACGTTATTCATGAACCACCGATAAGTGATCGGGCCGGAACCTTTGGCCGTGATGCCGAAGGTGGGCGACCCGCCCACGTAGGTGGTCACGGTCGGGTTAGGATTGCGGAGGATCATCGGGGGCAGCGGGTTCGCCACGCCCAGGAGTTCAGCTTCAGCAAGCTGCATCATGGTGGATGTGCCCTTGAGGTTGATGAAGGTGACCCGGTAAGTGAGATAGCCAGCCGTATTGGCCGTAAAGTTGACCTCCTGCATGAATTGAGTCGTCGGATTCGGGACGGCAGTGGCCGTATTTCGGTCGGCGGGCAGGGCCAGAGTGGTGTCCGGAAGAATCACGGTCCACGTGGTTCCCTCATCGTTGGAGCCTTCGATCATGAGACTGCTGGGATCGCGGTCGGCGGCATCGTTGGCCGTGTAGAGACGAATGCCCCGGAGGACGGTGCTGCTCATCAAGGGGGTCACGATGAAACCGCAGTTAACCGGGTTGGTGCTCGGAAGGTCAGGGATCAGACATTTCGATCCGACGTTGTTATCGATGAAGGCGGCCGGGCCGCCATCGAGCGTGCGGGTGCTGCCGAAGGTGCTGATAGGGTCACCCGGCTTGGTGATATCAGGCGAGCCGTTCAAAACGCGGAGGGTGCCGGGCGTGTTGGTGGTGTTACCGACCCCGTTGGACGCAATGGCGCGGTACTGTCCGGCATTGGTCAGACCCACGCTGCTGAGGTTGAGAGTATCCGTGTTAGCGCCGGAGATGCTCAGGTAAGACCAATTCGTGCCGTCGCTGCTGTACTGCCAGGCATTGGTGATGACCGGGGTGCCGGCGGCGGTGGCGGTGAAGGTGAGGTTAGTCCCTTCAAAAACGGTCATGCTGGGCACGGCCGGGAGAGCAAATACCGGGGCCACGTTATCTTTGCTGCCGGTGACGGCCAGGACGTAGGTGGTCCAGTTGGCTCCGCCGGCGAGTTTGTAGCCTACCAGGATGTTGGTGACTGGGCTGACGGTGTTGGCGAGCACGAACTGGGTCTCGAACAGTCTCGGATTATTGCCATATTGGTTGCCGATGAATCGGCCGTTCAAGTTGACGCGTCCGTTGGCGATGAACGCGGGGGCGGCCTGGCTGTTGAACCAGTCATAGCCGTAGAAAACGTTGGTTTCCGCAGTGCCATCCGCATGCTGCAGGACGCAGAAGTTCGTCATGACGTTATTGCCGCCGATACTGGCGCCAGCGGTGAGCAGGGAGATGCTGGTGTAGGAATCGGCCGTGATGGGCGTGATGCTGGCGATGGGGTGGTTGGTATCAATCAGCACGGCGTTTGGCCCAACGTAAGTCGCCGGCATCTTATAATGACGGTTGGGATACGTCTGGCTATCAAGAATCGAATCCGCGGGAGGCAGGCCCGTGTTCGTGGCGTTGGGATTATAGCCGCGCTCATACCACGTCCAGGCGAAGTTATTAGTGCCGTTATCCATGGAGGCGGTGGTGGCGGTGAAGAGCCCCGGCGGCCACAGGGTCTGGTTGTTGCCCCACCAAAGGGGTTGCTCTTTCTCGACCACGATGTCCGCGTTGTATCCGGTCACCGCGACGGGGCCGAAGAACACGCCGCTGCTGGCGGTTTTGCCGCCCAAGGCGAGGACGACCGCATGCCGGTTGCCCGGCAGGCCGGCGAAATCGATGATGATGCTGGTTACCGGGCTGGTAGTGTTCGCCAGGGGCAGATCCACCGTCCAGAGCACGCCGGCGTTGCCGGCCTGATTGATATTATTAAAGCCCGCATTCTGGGTGGAGAAAGTTCCCTTTGGATTGAAGGCCGGCGTGCCGGTGGCGAACCAATCGGGTGAATTGGTGGCGAAAATATCGGCGGTGCTGTCCGCATGGAGCACCGTAACGCTGATGGGGAGGGCTCCGCCAGTCGCACAGGTCAGGATCGATACGGCGGTATAGGGCGCCGGCGTGCTTAGGTTAAAGGTGCCGCTGGTTTCAGCATTGATGAGCAGCGCATTGTTGGCCGTGTAACTGGGCGCCATGGTGAACGCATGATTGCCGGCTGAATTGGTGAAGGTGGCTCCCGGATGGGGCAGCCCGTAGGTTAAACGCGTGGGGTTGCTGCGGTCGAAGCCGATCTCGAAGAACGCGTTGCCGAAGTTGGCCGCCCCATTTTCCAGGGTGGCGGTAGTGGCGGTGAACAACGCGGTAGCACGCGCTGTCGCAGCCGCCTCGACCACCATGTCATGGCTGAAGCCGGTGATGGCCAGCGGGTTATCAAAGTTAGCGGTATCCGCGGATCCGGTGAGGGCGAAGATCGCCGCTCGCCCGCCGCTGACATAGGCGAAATCAATGCTGACCACCGGGCTGGTGATGTTGGTTAGCAGGAGATCGTTGTAGAAGAGTTTGGGAACTCCTGCCGAACCATTCAAATTGATGTTTTGAAATCCGCCATTGTCCAGGTTGATCCGGCCCATGGATGCCCAAGCCGGGGCGGCACCATTGTGCCAGTCCACGGAAGCTATATCCGCCGGCTCAAAGGTTCCATCCTGATGCCGGACGGTGACGGTAATGGTTTCCGGGCCGTTGCCGCAGGAATTGAGGATCGAAACGCCCGCCAGCGCCACGGGGCTGGCCAGGGTGAGCGTGCCGTTCCGCACTTGCGACCCGATCAGCAGGGCATTCTTTGCCGCGTAGTTGGCGGGCATTTTGAACGTATGATTGGCGGCGTTCGCCGCTACGAAAGTGGTGCCTGCGGGAGGGAGGCCGCACCAGGGCTGGGCTGGACTAAAGCCTTGCTCGAACCAGACAGCGCCCGTGTTGTTGGTGCCGCCATCCATGGAGGCGCTGGTAAAGCTTCCCAGGGGAGGAAGAGCGGTCTTTTCAACCACAATATCGTGAGTAAAACTGCCTGGCGTGATTGGTATGGGGTTGAAGTCCGCGCGGGCCATGGGGGTGAGGGTCAGGACTATAGCCAATGGAATAATGAGGGTTTTCATATGAGATATTTGTCTCCGCAACTTCATGGGTCGTAATGACGAATGCCAGAGGAGGTGACTTTTGTCAATTTCGGTTTAAGGAATTCTTGGCGGTGTCAAGCGTCGTTGCGTGGGGGGTGATGCTCGCGGGAAGCATGGAAAAGGGCTCAGCTCGGGATGGGGGCCTCGCGGCCCGCATATGACCCTGGTTGTCAAAAGAGCCTCCCGCGTGACCGGACTTGGGATTCGCCAGCCTCGCCGGCCACACCGCGCTTGGAGATCCGCTTGAATTCACGTGCAACTTGAACGTGGGTAGGCCACCGTCCGTCTGGACAATGATGACCGCATCGTATTACAAAACCTCGCGAAGAGTGGCTTGGCCCGGGCCCGCAAAAATCGCCTTAATCTGCCTGGTTCCGACGTTATGGCTGGGGCTGGACGGTTACGCCGCCGGTCCGGCTCAACCGGTTCCCGAACCCCTCCGCGTGGCGCGGGTCTGGTCCGGGCACCCGGTTGGATTCAGCCTCCTGACCCGGAGCAATCATCAATACGCGGCTTTCTACGACGAAAACCGCCAAATGACTCTGGCTAGCCGCCAATTGGCCGACAAAACGTGGACCTTGACCCGGTTGCCGGAACGAGTTGGCTGGGACAGCCACAATTACGTGACGATGGCGATGGATTCGGCCGGCCACCTTCATCTCAGCGGCAACATGCACGGCAATCCGCTGGTTTATTTCCGGTCCGGCAAATCGCTGGACGCCACCTCCCTGGAGCGCGTTCCTTCCATGGTTGGGGCGGAGGAACAGCGCACCACTTACCCGGTGTTTATGAATGGTCCGGAGGGTCGGCTGGTCTTTTCCTATCGGAGCGGCTCCAGCGGCAACGGGAACCAGTTCTACAACGTGTATGACACCAAAGCCCAAGGCTGGCGGAGGCTTCTCGACCAACCCCTGCTGGATGGTGCCGGCCAGAAGAGCGCCTACCTCCACGGCCCCACGCCGGGACCGGATGGCTGGCTGCATCTGTGCTGGGTCTGGCGCGAGACGCCTGACTGCGAAACCTCGCACCAGGTCTGCTATGCCCGCAGCCGGGATTGGATTCACTGGGAAACCTCCGCCGGCCAGCCGCTGAAATTGCCGATCACCTTCGAAAGCGGCGAGGCCGTTGATCCGGTTCCCAGCCACGGTGGCGTCATAAACGGCAATGTGACGCTTGGGTTTGACGCCCAGCGCCGCCCCATCGTTTCATACCACAAATTTGATGCCCAAGGCTTTACCCAGGTCTATAACGCCCGTCTGGAGAACGGCCAGTGGCGCATACGGCAAGTCACCGACTGGAAATACCGCTGGGATTTCAAAGGCCGGGGTTCAATTGAGTTTGAGATTCGGGTCGGCGGTGTCCGGTTGCAGGCCGATGGCAGCCTGACCCAGCAATTATCAAACCGCCAATACGGCTCCAAAACGCTTCGCCTGGACCCGGCCACCCTGGCTCCGCTTGAATCCGTGGCCGTCAAGCCGGACATCCCGTCGAAGGTGGACAAGATTGAGTCCTCGTTCCCGGGAATGAAGGTAACCCGGCGCGCCGGCATGGGAGATCGCAGCCCGCAGGGGCATCAATATTGGCTGCGTTGGGAAACCTTGCCGTCGAACCGTGACCAGGCGCGAACGGGTCCGCCCCCGCCGCCTTCCTGGCTCACCGTCTGGGAAATCGCCCCCGGTTCTTGAGCGGACGCCAAAAGCGGAACGTTTTCCGTGGGGGGCTTTTCCCAGCCAGAGGTGCCTCAGAGTATCAGTTTTATATGCCGGGCATTAACTGATCCAAAAGCGTGATGAATTACACAAGGCGAGGCTTTGGCGAGTGCAACCCCCAGAGCAGGAGAGACAAAGGCCTTTTTCGGTGCAAAAATAGGTAGGTAATGGGCTGGACAGTTTTTAACGCGGTCCAGAACAAAATAGGGTGAACTTTTGCCAAAGCGGGTGAAGTCGATTTCGCCGCTTGGTAGCACATTTATCAGGTGCGGATGGATCGGGTCAGCCAACTCAGGGTTCCGGCTGGCCGCATTGTGCTATCCAAAGGTTCCCGATTCGGAATGCGCCCCGGGGATTCACCGCTTTTTGTGCCATCAGAATGGATTGTTTAGTTAAGTTTTTGAAAATGATATGACGCCAACCAAAGCCTCGCCTATGTCTGAAAAGAATGTTTCCGCCGCCGCCGCCAGTTCAAGCCCGGCCTCTACCTCGAAAGCCCCCGTGTTCAAAACACTGGATGGCAATGAAGCCGCCGCTTACGTGGCCTATCGCTTGAACGAAACGATGGCTATTTACCCCATCACCCCGTCATCGCCCATTGCCGAATGGTGCGATCAATGGGCGAGCGAAGGCAAAAAAAACCTCTGGGACACGATCCCGGCGATCATTGAAATGCAAAGCGAAGGCGGGGCAGTAGGCGCGGTCCATGGCGCGTTGCAGACCGGCACGCTGAGCACGACCTTCACGGCCTCCCAGGGCTTGCTGTTGATGATCCCCAATATGTTCAAGATCGCGGGCGAGTTGTTGCCCACGGTCTTTCATGTGACCGCCCGGACCGTGGCGACCCACGCGCTCTCGATCTTTGGGGATCATAGCGATGTGATGGCCTGCCGTTCCACCGGTTGGGGCATGCTGGCCGCCGCGTCCGTGCAGGAAACGATGGATTTCGCCCTGATCTCCCAGGCTGCCTCCCTGCGCTCTCGCATTCCATTCATCCACTTCTTCGACGGTTTCCGCACGTCGCACGAAGTCTCGAAGATCGAAATGCTTTCCACCGCCGACTTCAAGGCGCTGATTGATGACGAATCGATCGCCGCCCACCGGTCCCGGGCCATGACGCCCGACAAGCCGGTCCTGCGGGGAACGGCCCAGAACCCCGACGCGTTCTTCCAGGCTCGCGAAACCGCAAACCCCTTCTACGATGTGTGCGCCGACATTACCCAAAAGGTCATGGACGAGTTTGCCGCGCAGGTGGGGCGCCGCTACAACGCCTTCGATTACTTAGGCGCGCCGGATGCCGACCGCGTGATCGTGCTGATGGGCTCCGGCTGCGAGGCGGCCCACGAAGCAGTGGAATACCTGCTGCCGAAGGGTGAGAAAATTGGCATTGTCAAAGTCCGCCTGTATCGTCCGTTTGACGGCAAGCGGTTCATGGAAGCCCTGCCGGCCTCCGTCAAGTCCATCGCGGTGCTGGATCGCACCAAGGAACCCGGCGCCATGGGCGAACCCCTTTACCAGGACGTTATCGCGGCGCTCTTCGAAGGGCTGAGCAACAACTGGGGCAGCCTCAAGGGGATGCCCAAAGTGATTTGCGGACGCTACGGACTGTCCTCGAAGGAAGTCACTCCCGCCATGGTCAAGGCCGTGTTCGACAACCAGGCGAGCGCCACCCCCAATAATCATTTCACCATCGGCATCCACGACGATGTCTCCCACACCAGCCTCAAGTGGGACACGGAATTCTCCACTGAGCCCGACAACGTGATCCGCGCGATGTTCTACGGTTTGGGCGCGGATGGCACGGTGGGCGCCAACAAGAATTCCATCAAAATCATCGGCGAGGAGACGCCCAACTTCGCCCAGGGCTATTTCGTCTATGACTCGAAGAAGTCCGGATCGATGACCGTTTCGCACCTGCGCTTTGGGCCGCAGCCCATTCGGTCCACTTACCTGATCACGCGAGCCAATTTTGTTGCGTGCCATCAGCCGGTGTTCCTGGACCGCTACGACATGGTGCAAACCCTGGTTCAGGGCGGCACC
>JBBQYD010000212.1:0-8652 GCA_038209025.1 Verrucomicrobiota bacterium
GGGTCGTTCAAATACCAGACGGTGCGGCCGGTGGAACGAACCAGGTTTTGCATCGCGCCATATTCGAGGAAAGCCGTTTCAAAGGTGCGCTCCCGGAGTTTGCCTTGATACACGTTGGGAGTTCGTGACGTGCCCGTCCACACTTGGGCGATATAACCGTCGCAGCCCTTTAGCCGGGCCAGGCTCGATTCCGGGCTGACTATCCGCCAATGGGCGTAATTCACCAGGCTGTGGGTCGGCACATAACAACGCACCCGTCGGCCGGTGCGTTGGTTGTAATCCTGCACATAATCGAAAACCTGTTGCAGCGCGCGGCGGTAAAGAAAGTACTTCAGCTTCGAAGCACGCCACTGAGCATCGACCGAACTGTGCGGCGGCGACCACTCTTCGCCGTAATGCGAGCGCCACTCGCGCTTGAAACCTTCCGAATAGCCCCCCCGCACCCAGAATTCCGGTTCCTCCAAATGAATGGCTTCGGCCCCCGCCTCCAGCGCCCGCTGCACACCGACACACAGGAACTTGCCAAAGTTCGTCCCCGGGCACATGTAATAGACATCGCCGCCATGGCTGATCTTGTTCCCGTTGCGCTCGGTTTGCGCTTCGTCCTCATGATTGTTCCCGTCAAATCGGCCATAGAGGTAGTCCTGGTAATTGCCCCAGGAGACCCCGGTCATGACATGAATCCGATAGCCGCGGCTTCTCCAAGTCTCAATTTTCTCGGGCAACGCGGGATCAATGCCATAGACGATGGCCACGTCGGAGCGAAGGTTGCCGCTGGGGCTCCACCGTTCTGCGGTTTGAAAGCACGTGCGCTCCAGCGCCTGCTGGGGGTCTGGCGGAAAAGCCGGCGGCAGCTCAGCGCTCAAACAGCCGCACGCTGCCAGCACGTTCAGGAAAACAACCATTTCAGGCCAATGCATGATGGTTCGAAAGGTAGAAACGCAGGGGTCATTACGAAAGGCTAAAATGGCGCCTGCGGCCGGCCATCTTTTCTCTTTTGCTTGCGGCGGGCTTCGGCTAGAGTTTCTGCATGCCGGAAATAGTCGAGTTTGTAAAACGTGGGGCGTCGTCTATTACACCCGCCATTGTGGAGAAGGTGCTCAGGCACCTGCCGCAGTGGAAGCTGGAGTTCACCCAGATTTACGAGCCGCTATTCCCCCATCTGGTGGATCAATTGGAGTTTCTGGCGAATGCCGTTGAAGACACCGCCGAAGGCGCTTACAAGGAACTCCCCTATATTGCGTTCGCCCAGTCCGTATTCGCCCTCATCTACGCTCACAAGAAGGTCGGCATCATCCCCGATTCCTTTCTGAACATGGGCCGGGCCGACGATTCAAGCGTTGTGCGAGCCGTGCTCATTCAGAATGAAAAGGCGTTCGCGATCTTTGCGGCCTCCCAGGGGCAGGACTGGTCCAAAGTCACCAGCCAGCCCTGATCTCACAACCCGGTTTCGTTGCTGCGTCCCGCAAAGGTCGTCAACCAGAGTGCCACTGTGTCCAGTTCTGACCGTGCGGTGTTGGTGGCGCCGGGGTTGTAGTAGCGATTGAGCATGATGGAGAAAGCCAGGCGCTCGCCCGCCGCACTGGTCACGTAGCCGGAGAGGCTGTTGGCCCACCTGAGCGTCCCGGTTTTCGCCCGCAGTTTCCCCGTCGCCGGCGTGTTCTTCAACCGGTTGCGCAGCGTGCCATCCACCCCCGCGAGGGGTAGCGCCTCGGTGTAGAATTTGCCTGCCGGCTGGCGGGTCATGTAGGCCAGGAGCGTGGCGGTGGCGTTTGCGGTGCAAACGTTATTCCGGGAAAGGCCCGAGCCCTCCTCGAAGGCCACTTCTTCCGCCTTGATCCCCGCCTGGCGCAGGAACCGGTTGAGTTCTTCAATGCCAAGGTCTTCGGAAGTGCTGGATTGACTACCACGTTTTTGCTCGCCCACATACGCCAGGAGCAGATCCGTGTAGAGATTTTGTGACGGCTTTTGGATTTCCCGCGCCAACTCGCTCATCGGCGGACTCTCCGCAAACCCAAGTTCCACCAGGTTGGTGGCCGGCGGCGCGTTCTCCACGAGTCGGGTGATCCAATCCCGCACCCGGTTGGCGCCCGTTACCCGAACGCCGGCTTTCTCCAGTTCCTGACGAAAGAACTCCAGGAAGACGGCGGCCGGCTCCGGGAACGTAACTTCCGTCGCGTAAGCGGGTTCGCCCAGGGGCATTCGCCCGGTTACATACACCACATTGCGGTCGAGGGGCCGGAACGCGCGGATGGTGCGGCGCTCGCCCGCCGCGACGGTTTCGCTGCGATTGCTAATGACCAGGCAGGCGGTGTTCGGCTTGAGCGTCACCTTGGCGGGCTCACCCGCCGCTGAACCGGGTCCGATCGAGAGGTCCGCGTAGTTGTCGCTGATCGTCAGGGCGGACATCTCCGCTCCGTAATACTCCAGGGCGTCATCCCATGTCCAGCCGGAGCCGAACTCGGGTCCGCGCAGGAAACTCGTCTCGCCCACCAGCGCGCCGTTGACTTGTTTGATGCCCGCGTTTGTCACGGCGGAGACGAGCGGTTCCAGCGCTTTGGACAAAGAACCGTGAATGCGCGCGTTGAACGTGGGGTCGCCGCGGCCATACACCACCAGGTCGCCTTCCAGCGTGCCTTCGGCAGTGGGTTTCTTTTCCGCCAGCAGGGAGGTGCGAATGCGGTGATCGGGACCTAAACGCTCCAGCCCCAGAGCCACCGTGTAGAGTTTGGCATTGGAGGCCGGGCTGAGGAGTTTGCGGGAGTTGTGTTCAAACAAAGTTGCTCCGGTGTCCAGTGAGACCGCCTTGATTCCCCACACCGCGCCCGCAAAGCGAGGCTGGTTCACATGGTCCGCGAGTTTCTGCCGGAGTTCCGCGAGATTCGTGACCGCCGGCCAGTTCGTGGCGGATTGAGCGGCTGCCAGGATTGGCTGGAGGCAGGCGGTCATCAGGATAACACAGCGGGAGACTCGCTTCCCCGCCAGGCGGCGGATGGCATCATGGGCTGACAAGTTGCAACTCATAGTGATAAAGACTTTCTTACGCGCTCCAAGTTTTATGAGGGCGATGATTTGGGCAAGCCGAAAACGCCGCCGGTCTTTCTTGCGTGAGGCAAGCGGGTGCGTAAGCTGGTCCGACACATGGACTGGAAAACCGTAAATGAACCAATTGGGGGCAGATTCCTGGGGGCGCGGGCGGGGCAGGTGGCGGTTTGGATGCTGACGGGCGTGATCGTGTGTCACATGCAGGGGTTTGCGGGGGAAGCGATTGTGAATGGGGAGGGGCGGGGCGAGGGGCATTTTGTGAGTATCAGCGCGGCGCTGGCGGGGTTGAATCGCGGGGACGGGGTGGCGGATGTGGTGCGGGTGACGAGCGGGAAGGTTTGGGAGACCAACACGATATGTCTTGACGTTACCCGGTTGAGTTCCGATGCGCTGGCGATCGAGAGCGCGGTGCCGGGCGGTGGGGCGGCCGTGGTGGTTTTTGCGGAGGGGATCGGGGAATTTGCGCTTGAGTTGGTGGCCTTCCCGGAAAGCAGCGTGTCGATAAAGGGACTGACATTGGTTCCCCGCTTTAAGGAGCACGGGGCTGGGTTGGTGCGGGATTTTGCTTGCGGAGGCGTGCGGGTGCTTCTGAAGCCGGGAGTGCCGGGCATGGCCGGCGGGATTCGGTTGGAAGAGGTGACGGTGACGGCGTCGCTGGCGGGGAACATTCCGGCGCCGGTGGCGGTTCGCCGGGGGATGTATGAGGCCCAGACGCGGTGGGGGACACGTGAGAAGGAGGGCGGTCGCGCTGGTTTTCGGGTGGAGACATCGTCGGTCGGGGACGCAGAATGCCGGGTGGCTTTGAGGCGTTGTGAGGTGGGGCACACGGCGGGGCACGGTTTCAGCGTTGCGGCGGGGAAGGGCCTGGAGGTGACGCTTGAGGAGTGCGCGGCGCGGTTTGGCGGCGGGCATGGGTATTATGCGGAGATGTGCGATGGGAGAATGGCGTTGCGAAGTTGTGCGGGAAGTTGGAATCAGGAGCATGGTTTTCTGGTTCAGTCCGGTGGCGGTTCGCTCGCGGTGGAAGATGGCCAATTCACCTGCAACACAGGGCGCGGGCTGCAGGTTGGCCTGAGTGGCCGTGACACTATACCCGGTCGCATCACGATACTGGGAGGCAGCTTTTCCGAGAATGGATGGACGGATTACAAACTGTCCGCGGCCGGCAAATATGAATACGGGATGCTGGTCTGGGGTGGTTCAGAGAGTGTGGTGGACATCCGGGGGACGGCGGCCCGGCCGGTTTTATTCCTCGAGAATTTCTCGCGCGGCCTGCGGATAGATAACGCGAAGGCGCGGCTGGCGAGGATTGAGCACGCGGTGTTTGCGGGCCGTCACCAGCAATCGGCTCTGGACCTGGTTGATTTGGACCTCGGCGGCAACCCGGTGCTTCGGCATTGCGCGTTTCTCGCGAACACGTATCAGAGCGCCTATCACTCGCAAGTGACCATCTCGGTTGCGAACACGAACCGCGCGAAAATGTCATTCGAGGACTGCACCTTCTACAACGTGGCCGGACCCGGGTATCAACATGTGGCCGTGGATGGGTTTGGGAACGCGGCGTCCGAAAACCTGGAATTGCTTTTCGAACGGTGCATTTTTGCGGGCGGCCCCGCCGGCCACGGGACGGATGAACGGGCCCTGTACCTGGATGGGAACCATTGCACGGCGATCTTGCGCGATTGCGCCCTGGTGACGGAAGGCCCTTATGCGCTGAACGCGAAGTATGCCGAGGCAAACCTGGCGGGTCACGGAAACCAGGTGATCGAGGAGAACTGCATCCACAGCGATCCCAATTTTGTTCCGTCACGCACGACCCTGCGCGATCCGGCGTATTATGCGGCGGGCGGGAACTTCCTGCGGCCGCAATCGAGCGCGTATGCCAGGTCGCGCACGCCCGGCAGGGTGGATATCGGCGGGTTCAATATGTCGCCGGGAGCGCATGCTCCGCCGCTGGCGCCGGTGCGAGTGGCGATCTACACGGATCAAGGGCCGGATTTGATCGATGTTTTCCAGACCGAAAGGGTATTGCAGGGTTGCACGGACGTGACGTTTGAGAAGGTCAAGGCGCGGGACATCTGGGATGGCGGCCTCGAGAAGTTCGATGTGATCATGTTTCCCGGGGGCAGTGCCGCGGCGGAAGCCGGGAGTCTGAAGCCCAAAGGGCGGGACTTGGTCCGGCGGCATGTTTATGGCGGCGGTGGTTACATTGGGACGTGCGCCGGAGCGTATTTGATCATGCCGGAGGGCGCCACGCCAAGATTGAGTTTGATGAACTCCCGCAACGTGGATGGCGACCATTGGGCGCGCGGGCACGGAATCGTGCGGCTGGGGATCACCCCTGAGGGACGGCAGGTGCTGGGGACCACCGAGACCGAGACGGAAATCGAATTCTGGCAGGGGCCATTGATTGCCCCGCCGGAGGGGGCGACGGCGCCGGAATACATGCCGTTGGCGGCCTTCCTGACCGAAATTCACGAGAACGGCGCGCCAGCGGGAGTCATGCCGGGCACCACGGCGATCGCCGCCGGGCACCACGGAGCCGGACGCTATGTCGCGTTCAGTGCGCATCCCGAAGGGGTGATCACACCGTTGTTCAAGGGGGACTTCATTTATCACGCGATTCAGTGGGCGCGGGGGAAAGGGGCGGGGGAGAAGGTGAAACCGTGAGCTTGCTCATCATGTCATCCTTGGGATCGCGGCAGACCGGTTCGGTCAACGGGGTGGGATATCGGGGAAGCCGACTGGGGCCGGTTTGATAGAACTCCGGCGGGCGCTCGCCGTGCAGGAGATAGACGAGCATGCCGATGGTAAGCAGCACCATCGCCGAAACGAGCAGGCGGGCATTGAGGCTTCCTGAAAGTTCACTGGAGGCTGACATCCAGAGATGGACCATCTGGCTTACCAACACGTAACCCACCGTCATCGCGTTTAATTTTCGAAGACCGGCACACTCTGCACGTCACCCGTCCTGCGCCCCTCCGACGCCAGCCCGCTCGCCTCCACAGCTGCTTCCGCCTGCTCCGCAGGCTCAAAGGGGGCTATTCGGAACCGCCGGGGTAATACCCCATAGTGAGGCTACCGCCGCCAGTGCAGCGTATGCGGGGCAACCGTGCATATCGCGGGGCAACCGATTTTTCCAGCCCACTTTCAGCCGGACGACAGCACCGAACAGGACGAGAAAACGAAAGCAATCGAACATGAATAACATGAACCCTACGGACGGAGGGATGGGTGGATGGGCGGGCGGAGGAATGTGGATTTGGGCCGTGGTCGGCATGGTGGTCGTAGCTCTGCTGGTGGTCGCAATTGGCAAGATGTCCAAGAAATAATCGGGCGCTTACAACCCGACTGTCGAACGAACGGAGCTATGACCAAAGACCCCATCTGTGGAATGGCGGTGGACGAAGCGACGGCTTTGAAAGCCGAGCGCGACGGGCAGGCATTTTTCTTTTGCAGCGAGCACTGTCGCCAAAAGTTCCTCGCTCAACCTGCCACGCCGGCTTCAACGGAAAGTCAGGCGCACATCGCCACCGCGCACCACGACCCTTCTCATCACGAGCACGGAGCGGTGGAGCCTTCATCGGCGGCGAAGTATTTTTGTCCGATGTGTCCCGGCGTGGAGTCGGACAAACCGGGCGATTGTCCGAAATGCGGGATGGCGTTGGAACGGAATCCGGCATGGGTTGCGCCGGCGGCGGGAAAAACGATTTACACCTGCCCGATGCACCCGGAGGTGCAGCAGGATCATCCCGGCAATTGCCCCAAGTGCGGCATGACCCTGGAATTGAAAACCGCGACCGCCGCCACGAGCGAGGAGGAGAACACCGAACTCCGTGACATGACGCGACGGCTCTGGATTGGCGGCGCGCTCGCACTGCCCGTCTTCGTGCTTGCGATGGCGCACCTGATTCCCGCGCTCGGTCACGATAGCTGGGTGATGAGCGATGTGTCGCGCTGGATTCAATTCGGCCTCTCCACGCCCGTGGTGCTGTGGGCGGGTTGGCCGTTCTTCAAGCGCGGCTGGCGTTCGCTGGTCACATGGCATTTGAACATGTTCACGTTGATTGCCATCGGAGTCGGCACGGCCTTCGTTTACAGCGTCGTGGCCATGCTCGCGCCGGGCATTTTCCCGCCCGCCATGCGACTTCATGGCGTGGTGGATGTTTATTTTGAAGCGGCGGCGGTGATTGTGGTGCTCGTGCTGTTGGGCCAGGTGCTTGAACTTCGTGCCCGCAGTCGCACGGGTAGTGCCATCAAAGCGTTGCTGAATCTCGCGCCGCCGGTCGCACGGCGCGTCGGCCAGAGCGGCGATGAAGAAATTCCGCTCGAACAAGTTCAGGTTGGCGATTTGCTGCGCGTACGCCCCGGCGACAAAGTTCCGGTGGACGGCGTCCTTACCGAGGGCCACTCCAGCGTCGAGGAATCCATGATTACCGGCGAACCGTTGCCGGTGGAAAAGAACGTCGGCGACAAAGTTACGGGCGGCACGGTGAACGGCACGGGCGGTTTCGTCATGCACGCGGAGAAAGTCGGCAGCGACACCTTGCTCGCGCAGATCGTGAATCTCGTCGCCGATGCGCAGCGAAGTCGCGCGCCAATTCAAGGATTGGCGGACAAGGTCGCCACTATTTTTGTGCCGACGGTTGTGGCCGTGGCAGCGCTGACATTTGCGCTGTGGATGTTCTTCGGCCCAGAGCCGCGCCTGGCTTACGCCGTTGTGAACTCGGTTGCCGTGCTAATCATCGCCTGCCCCTGCGCGCTCGGTCTGGCGACGCCCATGTCCATTATGGTCGGGGTTGGACGCGGAGCGCAGGAAGGTGTCCTCGTGAAGAGCGCGGAGGCGCTCGAACGATTGGAGAAAATCACCACGCTCGTCGTGGACAAAACCGGCACGCTCACCGAAGGTAAACCGCGTCTCATGGATGCCGTGATGGTTGCGGGCTTCGATCAAAACGAACTGCTTCGTCTCGCCGCGTCGTTGGAGCAAAGCAGCGAACACCCGCTCGCCGCTGCAATCATAGCTGGCGCGAAAGCTAAAAGCCTCACTCTTGAATCGGTAGCCGAGTTCCGTTCCGTCACTGGCGGAGGTGTCTTCGGTCGGATTGCCAACAAAGCAGTGCTGGTCGGCAAACCAGGTTTCCTTCGCGCCGAAGGAGTGGCAGACATGGGAGGCTTGGAAACCAAGGCGGAGCAACTTCAGCAGTCCGGGCAAACCGTGATCTTTGTCGCCGTGGACAAAAAAGCTGCCGGCTTGCTCGCGGTCGCTGATCCGGTGAAGTCCACGACGGCGGATGCGATTCGTGATCTGCACGCGCTCGGACTGCAAATCGTGATGGTCACCGGCGACAATCGGCGCACTGCCGAAGCCGTGGCAAAGACGCTTGGCATTGACGCAGTGGAAGCCGAAGTCGAACCCCAAGCCAAGAGCGACCGCATCAAGAAACTTCGGCGGGAAGGAAAAGTCGTTGCGATGGCCGGCGACGGCGTCAACGACGCGCCCGCGCTAGCCGCAGCAGACGTGGGGATTGCGATGGGCACGGGCACGGACGTGGCCATGCAAAGTGCCGGGGTCACGCTCGTGAAAGGCGACCTCCGCGCCATTGC
>JBBQYD010000213.1:0-8628 GCA_038209025.1 Verrucomicrobiota bacterium
GGCACGGTCTTTTTCGATTTGTTGGGCAGTGCGGCCAATCTCCATTACTGTTGCGTGCTGGCATCCCTCCGGGATGCGGAATTCATTCTGACCGCGAACCGGTGGTGTCGCGGCGCTCAACCACCGGCTAATGGCTTTGAACCCTCCGGGTTCGGTGGCCGGGTGGGCATCATGCCGGATACCAAGGACAATCACCGGCTAATGGTTTTGAACCCTCCGGGTTCGATCCCTGCCGCGCGGCGGGCGGCGTGGGCATCCTGGAGGGATGCCAACCATTAGCCGGGGGTCGAGCGAGGAACGAGCGACACCCCCGGAAACGGAACGGAACGAATCCGACCCCGGCAGGGGTCGCAGCCGTTTCAATCGAGGTATTTCGGATCATATTCAATTCCGGCCTTTTCGAGCATTTCCACCAGCTCCAGGCGAAATGATTTCACGCGATGGTGTTCCTCCTGATTGGCGATGTAACTCCGCACCGCCTCGCGAGCGGTGGCGCTTACGGTGAACGCCGCATAACCCTCCTGCCATGCGAACGCGCGCAACGCAACCTCCTCATGCACCCAAACCGAGGAGGTTTTTTTCAATTCCCGCAGGACGTCGGCGAGACAATGGGTGGCCTTGAGACCAACAAGCAGATGGACATGGTCGGCCACGCCGCCGATGCCTTCGGGATACCCCCCCAAACCGCGAATCGTGCCGCCGAGGTAATCATGCAGACGCGCCCGCCATGCCGGCGCAATGAGCGCCTCGCGGTTCTTGGTGGAAAACACGAGATGGTAATGCAGGCTGAGATAGGTGGATGACATATGGGTCAGGGCTGGCATCCCTCCGGGATGCGGAAATCATTCTGACCGCGAACCGGTGGTGTCGCGGCGCTCAACCACCGGCTAATGGCTTTGAACCCTCCGGGTTCGATGAGGATGGCGCTCATGACTTGCCTCCCTTTTTGGGCAGTTGTTTGATGGCGCGGGCGGAGAATATTCGCCCGCGCTTACGCCAGCGCCTTAGCCGTGTTTTCCAGGCTGGCGGCGTCTGCCACATTCAGCACCTGCGCGTTTTTATCGATGCGCTTCATGAAGCCTGTCAAAGCGGTGCCGGGCCCGAGTTCGATAAACCGGGTGAAACCCTGGGCGAGCAGGTAGCGCATGGATGCCTCCCAGCGGACGGGGGCGGTCACCTGTTCAACGAGCCGGGTGAGAATGCCATCGGGGCCTTCGTGCGGCAGCGCGGTCACGTTTGAGATCACGGGCACCCTGGGCGATACCATATCCACTCCCACCAGCGCGGCTTTGAGCTTGGGCTGGGCGCCCGCCATGAGCGGAGAATGATACGCCCCGGCCACCGGGAGCGGCAGCGCGCGGCGCGCGCCTTTGGCTTTGGCCAGTTCACAAGCCTGGGCGATTTTGTCGGTGGCTCCGGAGATGACGATCTGGCCGGGGCAGTTCAAGTTCGCGAGCACGACGCCGGCCTGAGCGCAAACTTCGCGAGTGGGCCCCTCGTCCAGGCCGAGGACGGCTGCCATGCCCCCTTGGGTGGTTTCGCTGGCTTCCTGCATGAACCGGCCACGCTGGCGCACAATTTTCAATCCGTCCTGAAACGACATGGCACCGGCGGCCGCCAGCGCGGTGAATTCACCCAAAGAGAGACCGGCCGTGGCGGCGAAACCCAGGCCGGGAAGGCGTTCCTGCAGCAGTTTGAAAGCGATCCAGCTTACCAGGTAAATGCCGGGCTGGGCATTTTCGGTGCGGGTGAGATCCGTTTCCGGTCCGGAAAAGCAAACCGTAGCCAGGTCATAGCCCAGCACGGAGTTCGCGTTATCGAACCAGGTCTTGGCGGAAGGAAACGCTTCCGCGAGATCTTTGCCCATGCCCACCACCTGGGCGCCCTGGCCCGCGAATAACAGTGCTGTTTTACTCATGCGGTGGCCACTAAACACCAATCTCCGCCTGAAATAAAGCCAGAACCGGCCTTAGCCGCCCGCTACAATTCGCACAATTTCGAGTTTATCCCCCGAACTCAGGCTCCGGGTGGGGAACTCGGACGGCGCCACCGCATGCCCGTTGTGCTCGACGACCACGCTGCGCGGGGGCAGGCCTTGCGCGACCAGGAACGCTTCAATGCTGCAAGGGACTTCGGCCGCGATGGATTTGCCGTTGGCAATGATATGGGAGGGTTGCATGGGGGTTCAGGAGGTGAGGGCGGTGTCCCAATCCTTCCACACGGGCTCATAGCCGAGGCCCCGCAGGAGATCGGCGACCTCCCGGGCTGAGCGCTCATCCGCGATTTGGAATTGGCCGGTGGCGTTGGCGGGGGTGGTGGCCCATTCGCTCGCACCCAGTTCAACGATGCGCCCCTTTTCTGTGTGATGGAGCCGGTCCTTGCCGGCTCCGGTGTAGCCGCCCGGTTCCGTGTGGCTGCCGGCGCTGATGAACGTGATGCCCAACGGAATCAGACCGTTGCGCAGGGCGGGCGATTCCCGGGTGGAAAGCACCAGGCCGACATCCGGGAACATCAACCGGAAAGCGCAGACAAGCTGGACCATCTCCCGATCGGTGATATGCGTCAATGGCTGGAACTCTCCCGCGCAGGGACGCAAGCGCGGCAGCGAGATGGTGAGGTAAGACTTCCAGCAGGTTCGCAGCAGGTGTTGAGTATGAGCCGCGGCGGCGATGGCCTCAAAACGCCAGTCGGCCAGGCCATAGAGCGGGCCAATGCCCAGGCGGCGGAACCCGGCCGCATACGCCCGCTCGGGAGTCAGCAGCCGCCAGTTGAAGTCCCGCTTCGGCCCCGCCGTATGCATTTGATCATAAATGTTGCGATCATAGGTCTCCTGGTAAACCACCAGGCCGTCCGCCCCGGCCTGCACGAGCGGAGCGTATTCCGCGGTCTCCATGGGGCCCACTTCCAGGGAGACACTGGGCACAATCTCCCGCGCGGCCCGCACGCAATCCTCCAGGTAGCTGTTCGAAACAAACTTCGGGTGCTCGCCGGATACCATCAGAATATTGCGAAAACCCTGACTCGCCAGCGCTTCGGCCTCACGCCGAACTTCCGCCACGCTCAAGGTGACTCGCAGAATGGGATTGTCGCGGGAAAAACCGCAATAGCGGCAGTTGTTGATGCATTCATTGGAGAGGTACAGCGGCGCGAACAGCCGGATCACATTGCCGAACCGCTGGCGGGTCAATTGCTGGGAGCGGCGCGCCATGGTCTCCAGCACTTCCGCGCCGGCGGGGGAAATCAACTGCGCAAAATCGGTCAAGGCCAGCCGGGAGCGCAGCAGGCTCTCACGGGCGGAGGCCGCCTCGCACTCGTGAGCGCGGCGCACCAAATCCGTGAGCGGCAGTCTATCGAATTCTTGAACAAAACTCACCCCGGTATGATACCAGAGGGTAATCAAAAGTCGAGTGACCCCAGCGTCCAGCCAGCCGCGCCCTCGATTGGCAATCGGTCCTGGCCTGCCGCCGATGCATGTCCTTCGCCAGCCTGGGGATGCTCTTCCAGACACGGTGTCCGCCGGGAGCCGGGACAATTTCCGCGAAACAGTGAACTGAAACACAATTGCCTGTGTTTCTGCCGTTGACCTGCGGCCCGGCTGTTGGCAATGTGCCCGGCGTTAAAGAAAGGGAACCATGAAACGCAAATACTCCGTCATTCTGGGCAACCTCGGCAACACCCGCGACCGCTTCTGCAGCAGCTACAAGGAGAACCCCGGCACCATGGGCATGCTCCGGCGCGCCGCCAAAATCCCGCACGTCACCGGCATCGAACTGGTCGGAACCTGGGACATCCGCCCCCAAAACGTCCGGCAAATGAAAAAGGCGCTCAGCCATGCCGGACTGAAGTGCGTTTCGATCATTCCCGATCTCTTTGCCGACAAACGCTTCTGGAAAGGCAGTTACAGTTCGAGTGAACCGAAGGTGCGTCGATACGCCCTGGATTACACGCGGCAGATGTGCGGCATCGCTCAGGAATTGAATTGCGACACGATTAACATCTGGCCTGGACAAGACGGCTATGATTACCTGCTTTGCGCCGATTACGAAAAGGCGCGGGCGTGGCTCTGCGAAGCCATCGCTACTCTGGCCACGGAGTTTCCGAAGCTGCGATTTGCCCTGGAATACAAGCCGAAGGAACCGCGCACCCATTCTTACATTGCCCGGATGGCCGACACGCTGTTGCTGGCGCAGGAAACGGGTTGCGCAAACGTCGGCGTGACGATCGATACCGGGCACGCCTTCGTGGCGGGCGAGGATGTCGGCGAGTCGATTGTGCTGGCCAAACGCGCCGGCAACAGGCTGTTCCACATGCATTTCAATGACAACCATGCGATGTGGGATGACGACCTGATCGTCGGGACCGTACACAGCGTGTGTTACATTGAGATGCTCTACTGGCTGGACCGCTGTGGTTACAAAGGCTGGCTTTCGATGGACCAATATCCATATCGCGAGGCCGCCGCCGAGGCGATCGGCGAAAGCATTCTCTGGCTGACGCAATTTGATGCGGTGCTGCAAAAGCACCGCGACGACATCGACAAAATCGTTGCGGGCAACGATCCAGTCGCCACCTCGCGCTTTCTGCGGAAAGTGCTGGTTTGAGGGTGGCGCGGGCGACCGAGCCTTTCGACCCTCAACTTGAACTCGCAGATGTCAATCGCTCCCGGGTTTTGGGGCCGCATTCGCTTTCAAGGCGTGCCTCTTTCCTTGCGGATCCACAGTTTGAGGTTGGGAATATCTTTCGAGATATTGCGCTTGCCCGACAATTCGTTCCCGTGCAGTTCGATGCAGCCGGAGACCCGCGAATTGAGAACCCGCAACGCGCCGGCCCGGTTGTCCCGCACCCGGCAGTTTTCGACCCGAATTGACACAGGTTCGGACCTTTCGGTGAGCGGGCGTGGAACGAACAGCAGGCCGTAGGCGGCGTTGGACTCGATCACGCAGTTCCGCACGACGCAGTCAACCAGAAACTCGTCGGCGCGGTTCGGCTCGAAGTCGATGCCCGCCGCGGGCGCGGTGCCCTCGGTGCCGCGGAGGACACACCGTTCGACCCGCAGGCCCCGCACCGAGATGATGCTGATCCCCTGGCGGTAGTTGTCGTCGCAGACCACGTCCCGGATCCGGATGTCGGTGCATCCGGCGTTCTTCTCTGTCCGCCCCACGTAAATGCCGTCGCCGCCGCTGGCCGTCAATCGCAGGCCGGACACCTCGACGTTGCGGCAGCCGCGCAGTGCCAGGCCCATGCGCCACTCGCCCTTCGGGTAGGGGGCCTTGCGGTAATCCTGCTTGCGCATGATGCAAGACGCCCCCTGGCCGCGCAGAATGATGTGCTCTTTGTCCGAGGCCGTGAAGAGCGAATCGCTTGTGCCGAGGAATTTCCCCTCCCGCGCCGCGACCACGACGCCCTTCTCGAAGACGATTTCCTGGTGGGACGCCAGTTGGATCGGCTCGACGACCCAGGGCCGGCCCAGGTTGGGGATGATGACCCGGCGGGCACCGGAGCGGATGGCCGCCTGGAGTGCGGCGGTGTCGTCCTCGCCGCTGAACCCCCACCACGCGGCGCTGGCGGTGGCGCGCTTGCCAGCGCGGACCTCCTCGACCGCGCGGGGGTTGGGCCGATCCCAGGACAGCCGTCCGATACTGGTGCATCCCGTCAGGCCGAGGGCGATCCCGATCGAGAACGCGAGGAGCGAAACAAGCGGGGTGCCTCCTCCTCGGCGATCCGCAGCGGCTTTGCGCGGGGTTTGAGCATCGCCGTTGACGACCGCTTTATGCGGACGGGTTCGCGTTTCGGGAGAACAATTCCTCATCATATGCTTTTGTTCCAGTCACCGGGCAACTCCTTGCGCGCGCTGACGGGCGGCCGGCAGGTCTTTTTCAAGAACTCGCTCTAAAGCCTCAATCTTGTCGAAGATGCTCATGGCCGTAAAACATCCGCGCCCGTGGTTGAGATGGCCCATGCGGCTGTCGCGAAGATACATCGGCATGGCGGCACGGTCCGCAGCCAGTTCCTCGCGGCCCACTTTCTCCAACTCGTTCAGTGCGTCCAGCGCATCCTCTGGCTTCTGCGCGGTCTGCCATCGGCCTCGCGCGTCGAGCCAGCGCGCCAGGCGAAGCGTCATCGCGCTCTTGTCGCCAATCGTGCGAGCCGTGCGCCAATTGTCCTCCGCCCGCTCTCGCACAGAGGCGGGAGCGCGGGCCACGGCTTGTCGCATCTTGGCGAGACCTTGGTCCCACAGCGAGTGAAACTCCTGCAACCTCGCGCGGTTCTCGCGCCCGTCGCCGCCGCGGGTTGGCTTTTCGTCGGCCAGATTCATTTTCTTCGGCGAATTGACAAACCCCCGCTGCCACGGCCGGGGATTCGGCGCTTTTGGGTCCAACCAGAACGGTTGGGCCAGACCGGCGTTCATCGGGAAGCTCACCCCGTAATAAAACGGGAAATGCCAGATCGCTTCGGAGAAATCGTTCCACGCGGACACCACCAAGTCCTCCTGACCTGGCCCGAAATCGCGCCGCGCCATGGCCCGCAGGAGTTCGTCCACTGGCGGCGGGTCGGTGTAGGAGAGCCAGCCGAATAACTCGGTGACCGGAGTCGGAGAGAAACCCTGATGATACCAGTTGGCGATCAGTCCCTCGATTCGAGGTTGGAAATGATTGACCGCCTCGAACCGTTCGGCCCAGCGCTGCATGCAGGGAATCTCCGGCTGCGTGTTGGCCTCCTGGCTGAAACGGGTTTCGATCTTGGCCCAAATCGGACGGACGGGACGGCCTTTCTGCTGTCCTTCGCGCACGAGGTAGTCCACGGCATGGCGGTAATCGACCGACGGCGCTTTGAGGCTGAGGCTGTAATCAAACGCCATCTGCAATTGGCCGTCCCGGCGCGGCATCCAGAACGAATCGAAGTTGGCCATGTAACCCAGGCGTTCATCCATTTCACAGAACTGTTCCATCGCCTTGTCCCAGGCCACATGGTCTGGCGAAGACGTTTTGAACGTGTAACGCCAGGCGACCAGATGCACATCTGGCCGCGCCTCGCCAAAAGCCCGCGCCAGCAACGAACAAGTCTGCGTCCAGGCCGGGAGACCTTTGCTCTTTGACCCCATGGCTTCATCGAGCAGAATGATCGTGCGGATTTTCGGGAACTCCCGGATGAACTGACGGGCCTCCGCGCACAACGTTTCCTGCTCCCGCTCGTTCGCCGGATGCGGCGCGGCGTAAAGAATCACGACTTCCAAACCGTAACGCTCCGCCCGATCAACCAGGTCGCGCAGTCGTGGCGTAAACGGCCGGTAAGTAGTGCCCTCCGGCACTTGTCCGGGCGCAATTTCTGTTGGTGGTTTAAGTCCTCGCTCCGGCCCTGGATACCAGTTCAGCCAGATCGCGTCGTAACCGTAGTGGCTGATCAACGATAGATGGCCGTCCGTATAAACCGGCGCGGGGCCGGCCAATTCGCCCATGCCGCCCCAGGCCGCGCAGGTTGCACGCGGCGCATAGCGTGGTTCGCGCGTCCGTGCGTCCGGCTTCAGCATCGGCCCGCCTCTCAGCATCAGCAATTCCTCCAGATGCCACACACCGCGCAACACGCCGTTAGGATCACAGCCATGGATACGAACACCCTCTGCGCCAGCCACGTAGCGATGGCCAGCCGGCACCGTCGGCCCGTGCGGCAACTCCTTGCCTTGCGTCAGCGTGATCGTCTTCGCTGCCGGCCGCGCCGACGATCCCCAAACCACAGGCAGAGACAACTTCATGGACTTTCGGAAAAAATTCACGAGATCCTCGACCGCCGTTTCCACTTGCGGACTGCGCGGCGCGGCCACGCAAATTCGCCAGTCGCGACCGATGACAATCTCGTCCGCCACCGGCCGCAAACCACTCCAGGGGAGACCGGTACGCCGCGGGTCCTCACCGTTAGCCAGCTTTTCCACAAACTGGAACGGTTCCTCCTCATCGCGCAGCAATTGCCTGCGACGGGGGGCCAGGTTGGCGGGTCAGCAGTCGCGTCATCATGCTGGCACCCTGGATGATTGGCGTGCCGTCGGCCTCCAACGCCGCGCCGTTGGGATCGGCTCGAATCGCGCGATACATCATGCCAACCTCGGCGTGCCCAGTGTAGCTGTTGACCTTCGCCTTGCGCGGATCGTTTTCCCGCCAAGTACAATACACTGCGTAATAATCCTCCGGACACCGGCCCGAGGCTGCGCTCAGCCGCAGGTAAACGACCGCCGACGTGGTTGAGGACAGCGGCAGTGTGACGAAGTGCTCGTATTGCACCGAGAATTGCTCCGGTGGCAGCCTACCCTTCCCCAAGTCGCCCTTGCCCGGCGCGGTTCCTGCCCGCCAAAGCAGCGGCCCGGGACGGCCGATCCGCTTGATCTTCACCTGCGCCGCCGCCACCGTCGCCGACTGGCGCACATCAATCCGTTGTCCGCGCCCCGCGTAGCTGCCGGCGTCCACGGCGACCGACGTCTCTAAATGTGTGACCGCCGCATCGGCGCCGATCCAGTGATACCACCGGCCCGTCGGTTGCGACGTGGGCGCCGTGGGATCAATGTCGTTGGCTTGGAGGATAAAAAGCTTCTCGTCCGTCGCGCCGCGTGAGGTTTCGACAACGCCAAGCAGAAACACC
>JBBQYD010000214.1:0-8523 GCA_038209025.1 Verrucomicrobiota bacterium
TGTTAGGGTTGAAACCCTATTCCTGACTCTCTCGAAGACTCTTATATTGGCCGAGGGTTGTTTACCAGATGAACCGAAAGATTGAATTCACCATGCCGCAGCCCGCGATGGCTGAAGCTGTACTCATTAAACATCTGATGCCCCCCGGTGCTCCGGCCACCCGGAAGGTGCCGGGCCTCTTACCGGGCTCCGGCGAGAGAACACTTCGTTCCCAAAGAATGAGTCTGTTGCGTCCGGCGCTGGCGGAAGCCATGGCGCAGACGCGGCGAGAGCTGGGTTGCAGAACGTTTGCGGAACGGCGCGAACGGCGGATGGAAGAGTTTGGCCGTGCCCTGACACAGGGCCGGGTTATTGCAGCCCTGCTTTCCTTATGCCACTAATGCCCTGCCGGGTTAGTCCTTGACACTGTAGCACAGCAGGACGTCCTGGTCGCGTATATACAGTTTGCCATTGGCCACCACCGGATGCGGCCAGGTCTGCTTGCCGCTGCGGTCGGGTTGGTCGAAACGGCCCAGTTCCGAGTAGCCGTCCGGCGTGGCCTTGATCAGCGCCACCGTGCCTTGCTTATCCTCCTGGCGCAGGAAAAACTTCCCATCCGCGTACGCCAGCGAGCCTTTTCCCAGGCTCTTGTCCACCCACTTGGCTTCACCGGTTTTCAGGTCCTGGCAAGTCCAGCCTTTGCCATCTGAATGCCCATAAACGTAGTCCCCCAGCAGAATGACACCCCCGTGATGGTTGGCCATCACCTTGTTTTCGTACACCTGCTCGGCGGAAAACTTCCCGTCTGCCACCGTGATTTTGAAAAGGTTGCAGCCTACCCCATAGCCGGACGTCACATACACCAGGTTATCCTTTACCACAGGCGTCGGGATGACGGCGGTTTTACCTTTGCGGGGCGCCTTCCACAGGACCTTGCCATCCACGCTGACACCCACGACGTTTTCCCCGGTGAGTTGCACGTATTGCTTGACCCCGCCGATTTCCGCGATGATCAACGAAGAGTATTGCGCTGGGTCCGTAAAACCCGCGGTTTGCCAGATCACCGCGCCGGTTTTCTTGTTCAACGCCAGAATCGCCCCTTTGCCGCCCCCGGGGGTGACCACCAGTTTGTCTCCATCGACCAGCGGGGATTCAGAGAAACCCCACTCCGGGCGTTTGCCGCCAAAATCCTGCTCGTAGCTCTTGCGCCATTTCTCCTGGCCGTCGGCCGTCGCCAGGCAAATCAAGTCCCCCCACTGATCCACGGTAAAGAGCAAATCGCCATCCACCGTGGGCGTGGCGCGCGGTCCGGCAAAACCGCCCCACCCGGGAGCGCCTGGCTTGCCCAACTTGGCCGCCCACACCTGCTTGCCATCCTTCGCGTCAAGCGCAAACACGAAGCTCGTGTCCGACCGGTCCCCACAGGTATAGAGGCGGTCGCCAACCACCGACACCGTCGAGAACCCCGCACCCAAGCCAACGGATTTCCAGTCGAGCTTTGGACCTTTTTCCGGAAACTGCTTGATCAGCCCGGTTTCTTTGGAGCTGCCGTCTCTGGCTGGACCCTGCCACTGCGGCCAGTCCGCGGTGTGACTGACACTCCCACTGGCTGCCAGAATGGCGAGGATTGCGGCTAAACCGATCTGATTGCTCATTTTCATAACTTACAATTGCGGGGCAATAGTCTTATAGCGACCGGTAAAATGCAAATGGATTGGAGTTTTATCGGTGGTTCCGGATAAGGGCGTTGGCAGCGCCCGCCGCGTCAGGAGACTCGGCCTGCAAGGGCGGCGCTGAAGGCCTCGCCTCCCCCGCAGCGATTCCAATACTGGTCTGCCCATCCACCGCGGCATAGAAGCTTCGGTCTGTTCAAAACCCTGGCCCTGAAATATGCTCAACGACCAGTTAAACAATGAGCGAGGCACCAACAAGCCGTTCCGTGGAGCAACCCGAGGAGGCAACCGCCTTTCCCCCGGGACTGCACAACGCCTACCTGTTCTCGACGTTCAACGCTCTTTCCTTCCAGATTGTGCTCAGCAGTCCGATGGTGCTTTACGCGAAAACCCTGGGCGCCAGCGCCACCGTCCTCGGCATCATCGCGGGCATGATGCCGTTGCTGGTCATCTTCCAGATCCCCGCCGCCAGTTACATCCCCCGGCTCGGTTTCCGCCGGTTCGTCTATGCAGGTTGGGGCACGCGCGTGATGTTCATCTTCGCGATGGCGGCCGTCCCCATTACGGAGGGTTTCCTCAACCCCAGCAATCGCCTGGCCTTGATGATCATGCTGTTATTCTGCTTCAATCTCTCCCGCGGGATTTCAAGCTGCGCATGGCTGCCATGGATCACCGCCCTCGTGCCCGCCACGTTGCGGGGACGCTATCTTTCCCGTGACGCGGCGGTTCAAAACCTGGCCAGCTTCTTCACGTTCCTGATCGCCGCGGGCTGCCTGGCCGGGCACCCCGCCTCGTGGCAGTTCGCGGTGCTATTCGCGTTTAGTGCGGTGACCGGTGCGATTAGCCTGAGCTTCTTGAAACGCATCCCCGACGTGGAAATCCCCGAGGATATCCGGGGCGGCAAAGATCCGGTCCCCTGGATGGAGATGTTTCGCTATCCGCCCTTTCACAAGCTGCTCCGCATGGTGGTGGGGTGGTCGGTGGCGTACGGCGGGATCACCGCCTTCATTGTCGCCTTTCTGCGGGCCGAGGCAGGGATGTCGGAAGGCCGGATTCTGCTCGTGAGTTCCATCGCGTACCTGGGCGGCCTGAGCAGCTTATGGTTTCTCGGATCAGGCCTGGATCGCCTGGGCAGCAAACCCGTCCTGACGTTCTGCTTTGCGGGCTGGACCTTCGTGGTGGCGGGCTGGATGGTCATGTCCGGCGGCCTGATCCCGGTGAGCCTTGCCATGGTGCTGGGGCTGCAATTCCTGGTGGGCCTGCTGACCGCCCTGGTGCAGATGTCCAACACGCGGCTCGCCATGGAGGTGGTTCCCAAAATGGGCCGCAACCATTTCTTCGCCATTTACTCGGTTTTGAACAATGTGACTCTGGGCGTTGCCCCAATCGCCTGGGGCCTGCTCATCGACGCGGTGGGCGAGCGAGCCCCCCAGGCATTCGGACTGGCCTGGAACCGGTTTACCGTTTTCTTCGCCGGCGCGCTGATTGCGTTCGTGCTGACCCTGGTAATCTCGCGGAAACTGGACGAACCAAAAGCCGTGAGCATGGAGGAGTTGTTGCGGGAGATTCTCATTCAATCCCCGCAGCGGGTGCTGATGCGTTTTTGGCCGCGCGGCTGACTGCCCAACCCCGTCGTCTGACAGCCCGCAAATCACCTACCGCGGCAACAGCCTCCTCGCGATCTCGGCATAATCCTCCACGACGTAAGTAGCTTGGGTCAATTCCTCCGGTTTATGCGTGTTCGTAACCGCGAACACCATCATGCCGGCGGCCAACCCTGCCGCAACGCCCGGCAGTGAATCCTCGATCACCGCGCAACGGCGGGGAGGAACACCCAGCAGGGTGGCCGTTTTCAAAAATATATCCGGGAACGGTTTCCCGCGCTCAATGTCCGAACCGCTCACTGACACCGGGAAGAAGCGGCGCAAGCCCCGCAGCTTCAGCACCACGTCCACGATGGGCCGCTCCGAACCCGAGGCCAACGCCAGCTTGAAATGGGGGGCCAGACACTCAACCAACTCATACAACCCGGGAAAGAACGGCTGCTCGGCTCTCAAAATCTCTATTACTTTCCCGCTTTTCATCGTCATTAAATCGCGGCAAGAGTGCGGGGTCCGGTTGCGGGCCACGAAATCAACCCACAATTCCTGGTCGGACCGTCCCACGTAATCGGAAAATGTAATGCCGTGATTGGTGGCATGGCCGATCTCCCGCACCACCTCATGAAAAGCCCGCTCATGACGCGATTCGCTGTCCACGATCACCCCGTCCATATCGAATATCACCGCCTCCGTGGGTTCTCTCATAACACTGTCTTGCCAAGCTCTAAAATCCTTCGGGCCGCGGACCGGCCGATCGGCATCACCGAAAGCCGCGATTGTTTCACCAGGTGGATTTCTCGCAGGAGCGCATCCTGCTTCATGATTTCCAAACTCACCGGTTCGGTCAAAGGCTTCACCGGAGCCAGATCCACACAGCGCCACGCGCCGTTTTCCTCCCCCGCTTCGGCTGTGGGGTCCGGGTATGCTTCACGGATTACCTTCGCCACCCCCGCCACACGTTTTTCGCTGACGCTGTGGTAGAAGAACACCAGGTCCCCCAAACGCATGTCGCGCAAAAAATTCCGCGCCTGATAGTTTCTCACCCCGGTCCATGCCGTTCGGCCGTCCCGCGTGAACTGGTCCCACGGGTAATCCTCAGGTTCCTGCTTCACCAGCCAGAAATTTCCAACCATGCCCCCCAGCATGGCAAACAAACCGGCAGCGAGTCACGCCGGTTTTCCCTGTTCACCTTCGCCTCGTTTCTGAATATCCTGTGCTCGTGCCACGCATGGCACCCTTTTTATGTCATTGGCAGAAAATCTTAAATCCATTCAGGACCGCATCGCCGCCGCTTGCGAGCGGTCAAACCGCGCCCCCGGGTCAGTCACCCTCATTGCCGTCTCAAAGACCCACCCGCCCGAGGCCGTGGCCGACGCCGCGCGCCTGGGCCTCTCGGTCTTCGGAGAAAGCAAGGTCCAGGAAGCCAAAGCCAAAATTCCCCTGTGCCCTGGCCGCATCCACTGGCACATGCTCGGCCACCTGCAGTCCAACAAGTGCCGCGAGGCCGTCGCGCTTTTCGAAATGGTCCAGAGCGTGGATAGCCTGCACCTGGCGGAAGAACTCAGCAAACGCGCTGATCAGGCAGCCAAAAGCCTCCCCATTCTCCTCGAAGTCAACATCGTAGGTGAGGCCAGCAAGTTTGGCTACCGGCCCGACCTGGTGCTGGCGGACCTGGCGAAAATCAATGCCTTGCCCAGGCTCGAAATCCAGGGCCTGATGACCGTGCCGCCCTGGACTCCCACCCCGGAGAAAGTGCGCCCCGCGTTCCGCCAGCTCCGCGAGTTGAAGCAGGAATGCGAACAACGCCTTGGGGCTCCCCTGCCCCACCTGAGCATGGGCATGACCGGCGATTTCGAAATAGCGATAGAGGAAGGTGCCACCATGGTGCGCGTCGGCACCGCCCTTTTTGGCGAACGGAGTTACGCCAAAGAGTAAGGGCTGCTTCGCAGACACCGATTTCTCGACCGCCTGAAGCGTGTTACGCACCAAAAACTCGTCAAATCGCCCGTTTCCCTTACATTGAGAGCGTGGGTTGGCTGTTGCGAAAGCGTACGTGGGAAAATCTCCAGCGTTTTGTGCGCCGGCATGTGCAGGGTGCCTTGCGCATCCGGCAGCGCATCCCTTTTAGTGAGGAGGCATTCCACCTGATCCTCGCGGGTGGTGTGGGGGTTATCGGCGGCTTGGTAAACCTTTTCTCCCACTACGCCATGGAAGCGGCCAAGCTCCTGTTCCTGCAGAGTTCGGCCGACCTGGTCGAGATTGCAGAAGTTTTGAGGCCTTGGGAACGAGTGATCATTCCCGCCCTGGGCGGACTGGGAGCCGGTCTAGTCCTGTATTGGGGATTGCGGCTTGCCGGCCCCCAACGTTCCAGCAACCTGCTGGAGGTCGTGGTGGCGGGCGACGGCCGCCTGCCCTTCCGCAGCGCGGTGGTCAAGTTCCTCTCGTCGCTCGTGAGCATCGGCACCGGCGCGTCCATCGGGCGCGAGGGAGCCATCATTCAGCTCTCAGCCACCCTGGCTTCCAAGTGGGGGCAGTTGGCCAAGTGGCAACCTTACCGGCTCAGGCTGCTGGTGGGCTGCGGTGCGGCTGCGGGAATCTCCGCCACGTATAACGCGCCGATTTCAGGAGCGGTCTTTGCCGCGCTCATCGTGGTGGGTAACTTCTCCATGAATCTGTTTGCCCCGCTGGTCTTTGCCTCGGTGGTGGCGACCATGGTTTCCCGCAGCTTTTTCGGACTGCGTCCATGGTACTCGGTGCCCCCCTTTGAGTTCACCAGCATCACTCAACTCCCCTGGTTCCTGTTCCTTGGGCTGGTAACCGGTGTGGTGGGCGCCGCTTTTCTGAAGTTGTTGAATCGGTCTGAAGCAGGCTTCAAGAAACTTGGATTACCCATTTTTGTCCGGCTGGCCCTGGGCGGCCTGCTGGTTGGAATCATCGCGTTGGCGGCGCCGGGGGTATGGGGCAACGGTTACGTGATCACCAACCGCATCCTTCAGGACCATTATCCGGCGGGGTTGGCGGGAATCCAGATCATGTGCCTGCTGTTCCTGGCCAAGTTCGCCGCCACCACCATAACGGTGGGTTCAGGGGCGGTGGGCGGAGTGTTCACCCCCACCTTGTTTCTCGGCGCGAGCCTGGGCGCGGCGTTCGGGTTGACCCTGCAGCAGTTGGGTGCCGCCCAGGATCTGCCTTTGACCACCTTCGCGCTGGTGGGGATGGGCGCCATGCTGGCTTCCACCACGCGCTCCCCCCTGCTCGCCATGATCATGATCCTGGAAATCTCCCTGGACTACGCCTTGATGCCGCCCCTGATGCTGGCCAGCGTGGTGTCCATCCTGGTTTCCAAGCGCATTCATCCCACCTCGATTTACACCGAACCACTGCGGCAAAAGGGGGTCGCCGTAGCTCAAGACGCCGTCAGTTCAGAAGCCGCCACCGAGCGCACGGTGGGCGAGTTGATGCGCGCCCCGATCATGCCCATGCGCGAAACCGCGACTCTGGGCGAAATTGCGGAACGCTTCCTTACCAGCTCGAACAATTTCCTGCCCATCGTGGATGCCAAGCAGCAACTAGTCGGCCTGGTGGCACTCCAGGATTTGAAGGAATACCTGGACCCGAACCATGCCATTCCGGGCTTCATTGCCTATGATGTGATGCGGCCCCCGCCCATGTGTGTCACCCCCAACCAGCGGCTCATTGACGTCCTTCCCGTGGTGCTGAGCAGCGAGTTGCGGAACATCCCGGTGGTGAACACGCTCAAAGAAAATCGGCTGGTGGGCGCCGTCAGCCGCTCGGAGGTACTGGCCATCTTCTCAGAACTCATCGCCACCCGCCCCCCCACCGAGTCCGGCTCAGACTAACAAGGCCAGCCCACCCAGGCTGGCCGCCGCCAGCCAAATCAGCAGGACGGTGGCGGAACGGCTCAACCCCCGCCGTGTCAACCGGTGCGAAAGGTGATTGGTGTCGCCCACGTAAAAGGGCTTTCCCATGCGCCAGCGTAGTACCACCACCCAAGCCATGTCCAGCAGCGGGACCGCCAACACCAGCAACGGTGTCAGCACCGCCAGCGGCCGGGGATCCCGGGGCGTGTGAAAGTGCGGCAGAATGCCCAGCACCGAGAGGAGAAAGCCCACCAGGTGGCTGCCAGAATCCCCGAGAAAGGCGCGCGCGTGAGGGAAGTTGTACGGCAGAAAGCCCACCAGGGCGCCAACCGCCAGAAAGGCGATCAGCGCCACCAGGTATTGCCCGTCACGCGCCGCCAACATGCCAAAATACCAGGCCCCAATGGCCCCCAACCCCGCGCAGAGGCCATTCATGTTGTCCATGAAGTTGAAGGCATTGATGACCGTGAGGATCCACAACACCGTGATGGTGTAGCTGAAGATCACGTTGGGAACAAACAAGGTGATGCGGATCCCCGTGGCGGCGACCGCCAGGGCCACCACAACTTGCCCAAAAAACTTAACGCTGGGACGCAGCTCATACTGATCATCCAGCCAACCCACCGCCAACATGCCGCCTGCCCCAACCAAAATGCCCGCCAATTGAAGTCCCCGTTGATGCAGCCCGTAAAAAAGCGGGTGCGCCGCCTGTTCGAGGCCGAAATCCCGGCCGTTCATGATCAGCAACAGAAAACCGCCAATCACCGGCAGCGCCATGCCGGTCATCACTGCCAAACCTCCCGCCAACGGCACTGGCACATGGTGTATCTTGCGGTGCCCCGGGTCGTCCACGACTCCCGCCCTGACGCACCATCGCCGCCACAAAGGCAACGAGAGCAGCGACACACCGAGGGCGCTCCCCATGGCCAGCGCGTATAAATTGATCGGAAAACTCACCACCGGAAAGATTCGAGATACCCTGCCCGCAAGCGAGCAAAATTGTTAGCCCATCCAGCACGCCACCGGCAGCCTCAACCAGGAAACTCCCGCCAGAAACTCCGCCACGAGTTGCGTCGGCCCGCCAGTCACGATTCCATCCGCCGATGATCCCGCCCCCTGCCAACTCCCAATAACCGGCAATAGAGCGCATAGATATCATCCACCATCTTCGGGGCGGAGAATTGCTCTTTCACAAAGGCCCTCCCCGTTGAACCAAGGCGCTCGCGCAGGACCGGATCAGAGGCCAGCCGCAGGATCGCGGCTTTCAAACCCTCGAGCTCGCCCGGGGCAACCAGCAGCCCCGTCTTTTCATGCAGGCAAACCTCCGACGCCCCGTCGCAATCATACGCGATGACAGGTTTGCCGGCGGCGAGGGCCTGAGGCAACGCG
>JBBQYD010000215.1:0-8516 GCA_038209025.1 Verrucomicrobiota bacterium
GGGCATCACTTCAGCCCGTTGAATCCCGTAAATCGCCCTGGCCCGCTCCACATTCAGAGCGGCGATTCGCAAGTCCCGATTGTTTGTCAGGGAGGTGCCGATAAGCTGTTGCAGCTTGGGATCGGCAAAGAACTCCCGCCAGTTCAAATCGGCGGCCGCCGGAGCGTTCGTCCCCGGCCGCGTTCCGCCATACGCCGGGCCCGCCGGCCAACCGGCGGGCACCGGCGCTTTTGGCTGCGCATATTTGGGCGCCATCGTGCAGCCAAGCGGCACTGCCATTAGCCCGGACAACACAAGAAAAAGGTGCTTGTTCATCTTAATGAGTTCCCGTGGTTGAATCAGTGGCGGCGGCCGCCCGGGGTATCCGTTTTTTGCCAAAGGTCTTTTGAATCATCACGTAGAACAATGGAGCGAAGACCGTCACCAGGAAGGTCGAGGTCACCACGCCGCCGAGCACCGCCGTGCCAATCGCCCGTTGCGCGCCCGCCCCCGCCCCGCTGGCTATGGCCAGCGGCAGCACCCCGAACCCGAAAGCCAGCGACGTCATGATAATGGGGCGCAGTCGCAACTTGGAAGCCTCCATGGTTGCATCCATCAAGCCCATGCCTTCATCCACCCGCGCCTTGGCAAACTGGACGATCAGGATGGCATTCTTGGTGGTCAGTCCCAGGGTGGTCAGCAGCCCGATTTGGAAATAGACGTCATTCGGCATTCCTCGAAAAGTCGAGCCGATCACCCCGCCGATGACTCCCAGCGGGAGGGCCAACAGGATCGAAATCGGAATCGGCCAACTCTCATACAGGGCCGCCAGGCAAAGGAAGATCACCAGGATGGAAAAAGCGTACAGGGGACCCGTCTGGGCACCAGCCTGCCGCTCCTGGTAGGAAAGTCCGGTCCAGTCAAATCCGATGCCGGCTGGCAGTTTTTTTACAAACCCTTCCATCGTCCCCATGGCCTCGCCGGAACTTCTCCCAGGTGCCGCCTCACCCTGGATGTTCAGGGACGGGAAGCCGTTGAAGCGCTCCAGTCTCGGAGAACCAGCAGTCCAATGCCCGGAGGCGAACGAGGAAAACGGAACCATCTTGCCCGCGGTATTGCGCACATAGAGTTTTTCCAGATCGCTGGGCAACATGCGATAGGGAGCGTCTGCCTGGGCATAGACCCGCTTCACCCGCCCTCCTTGAATGAAGTCATTCACATAGGCGCTGCCGAAAGAGGCCGAAATCGTGTTGTGAATCGAGGTGATGGGCACACCCAGGGCGCCGGCTTTTTCCCAGTCCACATCCACCCGGTATTCAGGCGTATCTTCCAGACCGTTCGGACGTACTTTCGCCAGCACCGCGTTCGTGGCCGCCATGCCGAGGAGCTGGTTGCGGGCCGCCATCAAGGCGGCATGGCCGATCCCGCCTCCGTCCAGCAACTGAAAATCAAACCCCTTGGCCATTCCCAGCTCGAGGACCGCCGGCGGCGCGAAGGCAAACACCATGGCGTTGCGAATCTGAGAAAAGGCCGCCATGGCTCGGCCAGCAACGGCCCCCACTTTCAAGCCCGGTTCTTTGCGCAGGTCCCAGTCCTTCAGCTTGGCGAACGCCAGCCCGGCGTTCTGGCCGCGGCCGGAGAAGTTCATGCCGGAAATCGTCATGCAGGATTCCACCGCGTCTTTTTCATCCTCCAAAAAGTGTACTTTGACCCCGTCCATGACCTTCTTGGTCTGCTCCAAGGTCGAGTTTGCCGGCAACATGGCCTGTACCATCAAAATTCCTTGATCTTCATCCGGTAGATAGGCAGTGGGCATCCGCTTAAAGAGGAATCCCATCGCCACCACGATCAAAAGAAAGGCGGCCACGTAGCGGGTCTTATTGGCAAGCGATTGGCCGACCACTCCCAGGTACCGGTTCCTGAGCCCCGAAAACATGCCGTCAAACCAGTGGAAAAACGGCCGCAAAAACCAGACCCCGGCTTCTGACGATTCATGCCCCTTGGCCACCGGCCTAAGGAACGAGGCGCACAACACCGGCGTCAGCACCAGGGCCACCACCACCGAGAGCAGCATCGAGGCGATGATAGTCACCGAAAACTGGCGGTAGATGACCCCCGTCGAACCGGGGAAGAATGCCATGGGACCGAACACCGCCGAAAGAACCAACCCGATGCCGATCAAAGCGCTGGTGATCTGATCCATGGACTTGCGGGTGGCTTCCAGGGGCGACAGGCCTTCCTCGCTCATGATCCGTTCCACGTTTTCCACCACCACAATGGCATCATCCACCAGCAGGCCGATGGCCAGCACCATGGCGAACATGGTGAGCATGTTGATGGAGAACCCGAAAAGCCCCAGCACCGCGAACGTTCCCAGGATCACCACCGGCACGGCGATGGTAGGAATCAGCGTGGCCCGCATGTTCCCCATGAACAGATACATTACCAGGAATACCAGCAGGATCGCCTCAAACAGGGTTTTGACCACCTCATTGATCGCGACCCTGACGAATGGGGTGGTGTCGTAGGGATAAACGACTTTCATGCCGGCGGGGAAGTAATGGCTCATCTCTTCCATCTTGGCCCGGACGGCTTTGGCTGTATCCAGCGCATTGGCACCGGCGGCCTGGCGGATGGCCAGCGCGGCCGAAGGCCTGCCGTTGTGATAGACTTCGACATCGTAGGATTCGGTTCCCAGTTCTGCCCGCCCGACATCACTGATCCGCACGACCGACCCATCCGGGTTGTTGCGCAGCGGGATGGCGGCAAACTCCGCGGGCGTCTTGAGCATGCTCTGAACAATGATGCTGGCATTGAGCCGCTGGCCTTTCTGCGCGGGCGCCCCGCCGAACTGGCCGGCGGAGACCTCCACGTTGTAGGCCCGCAACCCCGTGACCACATCCTGCATCGTCATTTGGTATTCAGTCAGCTTGTCGGGGTTTAACCAGATGCGCATTGCATACTGGCTGCCAAAGACGTTCACCTCACCCACGCCCGCCACCCGCGAAAGCACCTTCTCCAGGCTGGATTGAGCATAGTCTCGCAGGTCATTCCCATCCATGCTTCCATCCTCCGAGATCAGGCCCACAATGATTAGATAGTTCCGGGTGCTCTTGCTCACCTTGACGCCTGAGCGCTGCACCGTCTCCGGCAGGCTTGCCATGGCCAGTTGGAGCTTGTTCTGCACCTGGGCCCAGGCAAGGTCCGGATCGGTTCCCGGCGCAAAGGTCAATTCGACGCGAGCGGCGCCGGACGAATCACTGCTGGCGGACAAATACAGCATCTTGTCGAACCCGGTCATCTTCTGCTCGATGATCTGCGTCACGCTATTCTCAACCGTCTCCGCCGAAGCTCCCGGATAAAAGCCCTCAATGGCGATCGAGGGCGGCGCGATGGGCGGATACTGCGAGATGGGCAGCTTGAAGATCGCCAGGGCGCCCGCCACCATCAGGATGATGGCGATCACCCAGGCGAAGACTGGACGTTCCAAAAAGAATCTGGATAACATGGAGCGCCTTAGTTCGATTTTTGGGCCGGTTTCGCGGCTGCCTCACCCGTCGGCTGGCCCCCCTCGACCAAGGGCGACTCCTTCACCACAACGCCGGGGCGGACTTTCTGCAACCCTTCCGTGATGACCCGGTCCCCAGCGGCCAATCCCGAGGAAATCAGCCAGGCGTCGCCTACGGCCCGGTCCACGGTGAGCAGCCGTTGAGCTACCTTGCCTTCCGCATCCACAATCATCGATACGGGGTTGCCCTTCGGATCCCTCCCCACCGCCTGTTGGGGAATCAGGATGGCTTTCTCACTAAGCCCTTCCTTGACCACCGCGCGCACGAACATGCCCGGCAGCAACACCCCATCCGGATTCGGAAACACCATCCGCAGAATCACCGACCCGGTGGTTGGGTCCACTGACACATCACGAAACTGCAGCGTTCCCTCGTGCGGATACTCCTTGGCGTCGGCCAGTATGAGCCGCACCGCGTTCGGATCCTTTTCGCTTGGTTTCATCCGGCCGGCCTCCAGGCTGCGACGCAAGCGCAGCAATTCGGTCGTCGATTGAGGCACATCCACGTACATCGGATCCAACTGCTGGATCGTAGCCAGAGGAGCGGGCTGGTAAGCGGTCACAATCGCCCCATCGGTAACTGTGGATCGGCCAATTCGGCCGGAAATCGGGGAAACCACACGGGCGTAACCGAGATTGATGCGGGAGGTTTCCAACATGGCCCGGTAAAACTGAATATCCGCTTGGGCCTGCTTGAGCGCGGCGGCCGCGTCGTCGTAGTCCTGCTGGCTGACGGCTCGTTCGGCAAGCGCCTCCTTGTAACGGTTCACCCGCAACTGAGTCGCCGGGAGATTGGCTTCGGCCCGCCCGAGCGCGGCTTGCGCGTTGTCCAGCGCGGCCTTGAACGGGGCGGGATCTATCTGGTAAAGGTCCTGGCCGGCCTTGACATTGGCACCCTCCTCGAAAAGACGCTTTTGAATCAGACCGTTCACCTGCGGACGGATCTCCGCCATCATAAAGGGTGCCGTCCGGCCGGGCAATTCTGAGGTCAGCAACAAAGGTCGGAGAACGACCTTTACCGTCGTCACCTCCGGGGCGGGGAGGGCGGTCGGTTTCTGGTTCGCCGGCTTGCAGCCCGTCATCGCCAGGCCGCAACAGAGGGCTGCCAGGATCGCTCCGCACGGACGTCTTAATTCCAAAAGGGGGGTATTGGTTCGCATCGGATTCTTTCAGGTTTTGAAAACAGTTCAGGGTCTTCGGATTGCCATGCTGGGAAGCTCATTCAACTCAGAGCAATAATGGTTCTAACCGGGCTAAAATCGCTTCCGCGCTGGCCGTCCCAACAACCCGCGCGCGTTCCTGGCCCTTCGCAAAATAGAGCACCGTGGGAACCGCCTGGATGTCATACCACATCCCTAGATCTGGATTATCATCCACGTTCACCCGCAGCACTCGGGCTTTGCCCTCGCATTGGCCCGCCACTTCACCAAGAACCGAATGAAGTATCTGGCATGGCTTGCTCCAGGGAGCCTCAAACGCCACCAGCACCGGCAGCGCCGCTTGCACCACCTCACGTTCAAAGTCAGTCTCACTGACCTCGAGCGTCGTCTGGGTTTCCTTCTCCATGCCGCTTCAACCTGATCATTTTCCGTGCCAGTGGGTGCTTTATGGCGTTTCCCACTTCCCATCAGTCACTTATCAATTTAAACCGAATCCGTTCTGATAACACGAGATTTCGTATATGCGGTTTATCGTATTGAATATTGCAATTTTCGTAGCTGAGCGGCAGACTCACTGCGCATGGAATCTGTCGCTGAGCGCCGAATCGACACCAACTTCGCCAGCCATCTGCTGCTCGAAATCGCCCAGGAACGCTCGTTGGGCACACTCCTGGAAAAGTTGGTCCACCGAACCGTCGAGCGGCCGGACATGGCGTGCCTGCAAGTCTGGTTGATCAATAAGGGGGATCGGTGCGACACCTGCCCACGCCGGGCAGCGTGTGCGGATACCACCCGCTGCCTGCACCTGGTCGCCTGCACCGGCAAGTCGATCGACGGCACCACGAGCACAGCTCCGCATTTCAAACTCTCAAACCAGCGGGTTCCCTTGGGGTGTGGATTGCTTGGCAAAGCGGCCGCCACCGGACAGCAAATCCTGATCAGAGATCTGGCCAGGGACCCCGCCGAGGTGGCCGATCTTGAGTGGCTGGGTCCGGAACAGGTGCGCGCCTGCGGCGTCACACCGATCCAGTTCAAGGGCGAGACCCTCGGGGTCATTGCCGGCTTCACCCGCCAACTCGTATCCGAGGATGCTCACCTGTGGGGGAAGATCTTCGCCGAATACATTGGGGCGGCCATCGCCAACGCCCGCGCGTTTGAGGAAATTCAACAACTCAAAGCCCAACTGGAGCTGCAGAACACGTACTTGCAGGAGGAAGTTGTCGCCGCCAAGGCTTTTGGCGATCTCATTGGCCAGAGCGCCGCTTTGCGGCAGGTGGTCAGCCAAATCGACCTGGTTGCGCCCACCGAGGCATCCGTGCTCATCTTTGGCGAGACCGGCACTGGCAAAGAGCTGGTGGCCCACGAAATCCACCGGCGCAGCCCGCGCAAAGAGAAACCCATGGTGCGCGTCAACTGCGCGTCCATCCCGCGCGAGCTATACGAGAGTGAGTTCTTTGGCCACGTGAAAGGGGCATTTACCGGGGCGGTCAGAGACCGGGCTGGCCGGTTTGAAACCGCCGAGGGGGGAACCTTGTTCCTGGATGAAGTGGGCGAGATACCTTTGGAACTGCAGGGCAAGCTGCTGCGCGTGCTCCAGGAGAAAAGATACGAACGCGTGGGCGATGATCGCACGCGCCTGGCCGACGTTCGAATCATCGGCGCCACCAACCGCGACCTGAAACAGGAGGTCGCTGACGGGCGATTTCGGGAGGACTTGTACTATCGGTTGCATGTCTTTCCCATCCAGGTGGCCAGCCTGCGGGAACGCAAAGAGGATGTTCCCCTGCTGGCCAGGAATTTCGTCGATCTTTCGGCGCGCGAACTGCGCTGCCCGGAACCCAGGCTCACCCGGGCCGCAATCGCCCAGTTGCAGGCCTATGACTGGCCCGGAAACATTCGCGAGTTGCGCAACGTGATTCAGCGGGCCGTGATTCTCGCGCGCGGCGGGCTCCTCCATTTCGATCTGCCGGTCACCAGTTCCGCGCCCGCCGGCCCTTCCCGCCCGAAAATCGGAGCTGACCCGGATGATCGGAGTTTTCTCACCGAAACCGAGATGCGCCAGCGGGAACGCGAAAACCTCCTCACCGCCCTGCAACAAGCCAACTGGAAAGTCATGGGCCCGGACGGCGCGGCGGAGCTGTTGGGAATCAAGCCCACCACCCTGTTTTCACGCATGAAAAAGCTTCATCTCAAACCGCCGGGATGATTTCCCCATGCCCACGCCAGCGGCGGAGCCCGATCCCCACCCCCAAAAGGTGTGGGGTTTCGCCACAAGAATTGAACTTCACACGCCCACCATGGCAAGATGGTCGGCCATTCGACCCAATGGGTGATTGGCGCGGGCCGAGACAAAACCCCGCTGGCCCCCGGAGCGACCAACGCATTCAACTTCGTAGTCACCGCCGTCCGGCCATTCACGAGCACGAACCTGACCGCGAATGTGTCCTTCAGCCGCTTGGTGTTGGCAGGCAGCAAGCTTGCTGATTCAGCGAAGGACGTTAGCATCGTGCTCGGAAACAAATGAGCAACCATGAGGCTATCAAGCATGCTGCCCGGTTCAGAGCCGGGGTGATCTGTTTGGCATGGTTTTGCGTCCTGACCGCCTCCGCGCACATTTCCACATTCCATTTCAACCAGCATGGCCATCGCACGGTCACCTGGTCCGGTGTGAAGGACGCTTTCTCGAGGGTGGGGACGGAAACGAACACTTACGCCCGCCAAACGGCATTCGGCAAGCTCAACGGGCTGGCCAATGTAAGCCTCACGCTGGATAACGTTCCCGTGTCGTTTGCGCTAGTGGGCACGACCAATCAGCAATGGCCGTATCAATGGCGATCCACCCTGGAGCTTCAATCGGGCACGCATAGGCTGGACGCCAAGGCCGTCCACACCAGCGGAATGTTCACCAACACTGCGACATCCTGGTTCACGAACCATATCGGGGCGCTATCGGTCACCAACATTCATGACGGCAACGGAAACCTGACGCAGAGGATATGGCGCAAAGCCGGTGGAAGCACGAACTTCGTGCAAACGCTCGCCTGGGACGGTCGGGGGCGGTTGTATAAAGTGACCGAACGCGACAGCTCGCAGAGCGGACGGGATTTCACGGTAACGTATGACGCTTTAGGAAGGCGGTTGCGGACGGTTGAGATCGCCGTCACAAACAACATCGGGCTGACGAACTCACCGCTGGTGGTGGCTCATTATTTCGATCCCCTCGCCGAGTTCCTGGAACTTGGGCTGAATGAAGGCGGCAAGACGACTTGGAAGCTGATGGGGCCTGACCTGGATGCAAGGTATGGCGGGCAGAACGGCACTGGAGGATTCGAGGCCGCGGCTTCTGATATGACCTTCTCGCCGCTGGTTTCTGATGCCTTCGGCAACGTGCTGGCGACAGTCAACGGCGGCTCCGTTTTCTGGAGCAGCAACCGGGTAAGCGCGTATGGAAGCATCCCGGGTTATCGACCACCCGCGCTCGGTCTGGGCAATGTGGGGCTGGAATACGCATGGCGTAACCGCGCTGCCGAATCCATTGGCTTTGTCTGGCTGGGCGGGAATTGGCTCGACCCAGTGGGTGGGCGGTTCATTTCTTTTGATCCGCTCGGACACGATGCCAGCGACAGCGGTTACACTTTCTGCGGCGGGAACCCGGTGGCGTACATCTGGGATGCGGATGGGAGAATCGGCAAAGGCGTTGCGGGCGGCTACGTCGCTGGAGATTTCTATGAGGCAGCAAACGGGGCGCAAGGGTTAGGGCAATTTATCGGCCAAATCGGCGCGGGCCTTACGCCATATTGGGGGCAGGT
>JBBQYD010000216.1:0-8498 GCA_038209025.1 Verrucomicrobiota bacterium
GGTGCCGGTTTGCACCGTGGTGGTGCTGGAGAACCGGTTGTTTGAGCCTTCAATATCCACGTAAATCTTTTGGTCCGGCCGCTTCAGATAGGTGGTGAACGCGTTGTTTAGGGTGGAGCTGTCGCGTTTGCAGACCAGGCCGCCCGAATCCACGGTCAGCGCCCGGGCATTGAACCAATAGGCCAAAGTGAACGCGCTGCCGGCCTCCAGCGCCTCCGCATCCGGCACCACAATTTCCGTGTTTGCTCCGTTGAACAGGAGCGCGCCGCCGCGGATGCCGGCCGCACTCCAGGCATACGACCCCGCCACCGCGCCATTCACACCGCTGGCCGAGCTATCGTTGGCGGTGCTTCCCGATGTCTCATCCAACTTCAGCCACCACGCTTGTTGCGTTGCAGAAGGTTCGTTCACACCGGCCTGCACCAGCACGTCCGCGCTGTTTGAAAGAACGGTATCGCTGGCGGTCACTCTCAGGGTATAGAGGCCGTCGGCCGGGAAGGTGGCCCAGGTGGTGGCGTTGGTGGGGTCCTCCACCAGCGCGCTGGCGGGGCCGGAGATCGTTGTCCAATTGATCGATAGCGGGCCGGGTGCCCCATCGTCGGCGATGGCCGCGCTGAGCTTGAGCTTGTTCGGCAGGTTGGTGAACGCGGCCCGCCCGGCCAGCGGACTCAGCAGTTCAACCGTCGGGGGCGGCGAGATGCCATTCGTTACCAGGGTGACGATCGAGGCGCTGTAGGAAGTGTAAGTGGAATAGCCGCCCCGGAACCACAGCAGGGCCGGTTGGCCGCCGTGGAACCTCGGCACGTATGGCCGGAGGTTGTCCATGGCTGAATTGGTAGTGACGGACTGCCAGGCAAACGTGAGCCCCCCATCGGTGGTCACTCCCCGGTAAAGTTCATACCGGTCATTGGCGCGGAGCGGTACGCTGGTGACCGTGCCCAGGTTGAACGGGTCTGCGGCGTTGCTGGAGAGATAGACCACCGAGGGGTTTTCAGGATCCACGCAGATACCCCCGGCGTAGTCGTCCTCCGGGGTGTAGAGCGGACGTCCGGCATGGGCGATGAACCGCCGCTGCCACGCCGTGCCGGTCCAGCGCGCGTAGTAGTAGTAGATCCGGTCGTCATACCAATTGGTGCCCGTTACCTGGTCGTGTTGCACGGTAAAGACGCAGACGGGCGCGCCGTTGCTCGGGCTGACAATTTCCCAGCACCAGGCGCGGCCGGCCTCGATGTGGCTGTTGGGATCGGAGGACGGAGCGCTGTTGTACTGGTAAATGACGGAGCCGCGCTCCCCACTGTCATGCAGCAGTGGGGCATTGGTGAGGTATTTCAGGAAGGTGCCGTCCGTCTTTCTCAGAGCCCCTTCGGCGTAATACAGGTGGTACAAGGAATTGTTCACGTCGCGAGGGTGCCCATCCGTGTATAGGAAATCCACGCGGCGGGTGTAATCGGACGAATACTTCACATACGGTCGAATCGAGCCCGTCCCGGTTTGAATGAGCAATTTTGGGGCCGCCCAATTGGTGCCCTGGTCGTCTGAAAAGGTGAACGTGGGGTTGAAGTTCAAGTTGCGCATGAAGTTGTAGATGCGCCCGGATTCCTCGGAGAGTTGGTAAGGATTGGCATAGGTCACGCCGTTGGAGGAAGGGTAGGTGAACTCCGCGCTCCAATCTTGTGCGGTAACCGGGTTGGTCGTGAAGGAATAGCGGTAGCTGAAGCTTGGCGCCGAACCGTGCCGGGCGTAGATCGCCAGCAACCGGCCATCAGCCAGTGGCAGCAACCCGGGATTATTGTGGTCATCTTTTTGGCTCCAGGTGCTGGTCCAGAGCAACGTCGTCACGCCGGTGACCGGGTCGAGCATGTTTAAGGCGGTTTTGCCATCGCCGTTCCGCACATAGCCGACGTATTGCCTGCCGTTGTGGACTAAAGCCCGCGGGTCGTTATACCAGGTCCATGCGCCATCGGTGGCGATGGTCAAGAGGTTCGTTTGGGCGGGTTGTGCCGCGGCGGACCAGCAGCCCAGGACCCCCGCCAAAATGCGGAGCCACCGGGGATGCACAAACGGGTGCCATGCAATGTTGCGCAAGCGCTGGGCAAGTTGAGACAGATGGCGCATGATTAAGAGAGTAGCGGTTTGCGTGCGGCCAGACAAGCGAACTCCCTGGACAGCGAACTCCCTGGACAGCGCCCCCACCCGCGCGCCAATCGCGAGATTAAGAGGTTTGCTGGGGTGTGCCGGTTTTAGGGCGGCCTTACTCACAATAAAATCAGGGTTGCTTGCGCCCAGCGGAAGCGTAAAGTGCAGGAAATCGAGCATGACGGACCCGCGGGTCTCCGTTGCCCACGGAGTTTCAACAGCAATTGCCCGTCCGTTTGCAGGTCAGGCCAAAGGACACATTATGTCGAACTGGGGATTTTATCGGCCGTTTTTGGGGTGCTCGGCTGCGGTCATTGCTTTGGTGAGTCCCATGCCTTGCCACGGCCGGTCCGATTCCACCCTGGCCTCCCCCAGTTCGGGTGTTCAAGCGAAGGTGCTGAACCAGTTGCAGGTGGGCAGGTTTACCCTGCAAGGCCTGAAGCCGTTGGCGACGCCCGGCGAACTCCAGATCAGCCTCCTCCTGGAGGGAGCACCGCACCAAATCGTCCTGCGGAAACATTCTTTGCGCGCGCCCGGATTTCGGGTGCGGGTCCAGCAGAGCGACGGCGCACTACACGACATGGAAGTTCCCGACTCTGAGACATATAGGGGCTACGTGGCTGGTTACGGCAGCAGCCGCGTCTCCGCCTCGATCACCGAGGGCAGGGTCCGCGCCGTTGTGTGCCTGGGCGATCCGAACGACTCGACCTGGGTGATTGAACCGCTGCAAACCGTGCTGGCCGACGCCGCCCCCGAACAACATGTGGTTTACAACAGCAAGGAGGTGCTCGCCGAGAATGGCATCTGTGGCAACGCGGACCGCCCTGCAACCAAAGCGGCTGAGGTTCCCTTGCCGGCCGGCGCCGAGGTGGGCCTGGATGTCATGGTGTGCCGCATTGCCTGCGACGCTGATTATGAGTATTTCGGGCTTAATGGAAGCTCGATGTCAAATACCGTCGCGGACATCGAGATGATCATCAACGGTATGTCCGCCATCTACGAGCGCGATACCAGGATAACGTTCCAAATCACCCAGATTATCGTGCGCTCGGCGGAGCCCGACCCGTACACGTCAGGGACGGCCAGTGGCCTGCTCAATGAATTCCGCCTCGAATGGAGAAACAACCAGCAGGGTATTCCCCGCGATGTGGCTCATCTGTTCACCGGCAAGAGCTTTGGCACCACGCTGGGCATGGCCTACGAGGACCAAATCTGTCCCGGTCTGGACCATTACAGCCTGGTACGTTCGCGCTCCCAAACGGACCTGGCTAAGCGCATCGCCCTTTCCGCCCATGAGATCGGCCACAACTTTGATGCCTCCCACTGCGATTATGACAGTGATCCCCGGTGTCGCATTATGTGTCCCGGCCTGGGCGGTTGCAGCAATGGGTATAACTCCTTTGAAGACTCCAACGTGTACTGGATTCGCGCCTGCGTAGCACGCTCGTCTTGCCTGGCCGCCGGGACCGTGACGCCGCCGACGACCACGCTGCCCTTCGCCGACAACTTCGACAGTATCAACTATCCGCCGCAGACGCCGAACCCCGCCAAGTGGACCGCGGTGGATCGGGCGGAATGCCAGTATAAGCACCTTGAGATCAAGATTGGGCGAGGCTACAGCAACAACCAGCAACTCGGGACGGTGCGCACACTCCCGATGCGGTTAACCGGGGCGGCGCAGGTCCAATACAAGGTGAACGCCCAGGTTCCCGCTGGCCAGGCGTTCAAAATTGAATATCTCGACTCCGCCACCTTCACGTGGAAAACTCTGCGCACCATCACCAGCTACGGCACGAATGGCTATTGCGCCTATGTAGATACAGTGCCGGCGGCTGCGGCGGGCGATTACTTTGCCGTGCGCTTCTCCGCCTACGCCACCGCTTACACCAGTTCTACGGCATGGTATGTGGACGATGTGAGCATCGTGCAAAGCGTCGCTCCGCCGCAGTTGGCGATCGCACGCACCGCCACCAACACGGTGGTGATCTCCTGGCCGCTGCCCGCGCCCGATTGGAAGCTGGAAGCCGCCGATCTCCTGGGCGCCGCCACCAGTGGCTGGACTTTGATTGCACCGCCTTACCCGACCAACGAGACCCAGTCCGTGGTCACGGAACCGGCGCCGCTCGACCGCAAGTTCTATCGCCTGCGCGCGCCGTAATGTCTTTTGAGGTCATTCCCGAGACTTTCTATGGGCCGCCCCGTCTGCAATAGTTGACTGATGAAACACCGTGCCGCGGTTTCCTGGGTTGCTCGCCTGCCGCTGCTGGTTGTGCTGGGTTTCTTCGGGCCGGGCCCGATGACCATGGCGCAAACAGTCCCATGGATACTCCCATGGAACGATGCCGCAACCGGGGGGATCACCGACCTTTCCGGCATGAACAGCCCGGTGGGCACCAATTGGGTCAGCGCAAACACCAACGGCCATTTTACCGTCGGCGGGGAACGCATCCGGTTTTTGGGCGTCAATTTCGCGGGCGATTCCCCCTTCATGCCCACCAACCATGCGGACGCGGTGGCGGGCCGGTTGGCGAAATTCGGCATGAACAGCGTGCGCTTTCATCATATGGATGCCCCCTGGGCCTATGGCGGAGGATTGCTGTCATACACTTCCACAACGAGCACCAACGTTAATCCGAGCCAGCTTGAGAGGCTGCATTATCTTGTCGCGCGGCTCAAGGCCCGCGGCGTTTATTCGGACATCAACCTGCTTGTCGGACGCGAGTATCGCGCTCAAGACGGGTTGGGGTCCGAGGTGACTTCGATGGAGTGGAAAGACACGCATGTGCTGGGTTTCTTTTACCCGCCGGCGCTGGCGCTGCAAAAGGATTACGCCACCCGGTTGCTCGGTCCCACCAACCGATTCACAGGCTTGCCCCTCTCGCAAGATCCGGCGGTCGCGTTTGTGGAAATCATCAATGAAAACGGCCTGGTGCAAAAGTGGCTCGATGGCGGTCTGGATACGTTGCCGGCGCGTTACGCCACGAACCTGCAGGCGCGCTGGAATAGCTGGCTCGCCACTCGTTACGCCCACACCGCGCAAATGCTGGCCGCCTGGCAGGCCGTCTCCCAGCCTCTGGGCACCAACATGCTGGCGAATGGGGCTTTCAGCAACGGGTTGACGGGCTGGGTCACCGAGCAGCACAGCCTGGCGAAAGCGAGTTTCACTCGAACCTATGAGTTCACCAATAACCAGCCGTCCGCGCGCATTGTCGTTACTAACACCGATTCGCAGGGCTGGTACATCCAGATGAACTATCCCGGGTTGCGCATCGTTACCAACCAGGCCTACACCGTGTCCTTCTGGGCCAAAGCCAGCCCCGCCACCAACGCGAACGCCTCGGTTATGCAGGCACATGCCGACTACCGCAACCTCGGATACAACGGATCTCTCGCGCTCACCACCAACTGGCAGTTCTTCACCAATACCTTTCAACCCACCGAGACGGACAACAACGCTCGCGTGGGCTTCAGTGAGATGGGCAACAAGAGCGCGACCTTCTGGTTTGCCGACGTCCGCATGATGGTGGGCGGGGAGGTGGGTGTGCCGCCCGCCGGTGCCTCGCTGGAAACCCGCAACCTCCCGAATATTTTGCGCTCGGGCGGGGGTTTTAAGAGCACGCTCGACGCCCGGCGTGATTGGATGCGTTTCCTCCGCGAAATGGAAGGCGCATACTATGGAGAAATGGTGGGGCACCTGCGCACCAACCTGCACTACCCCGGCCTGATCTTCGGCACGATCATGGCCAACAGCCCGGCCACGGTGCAAACCACCATGGACGTCATCGACAGCCATGCCTACTGGAAACATCCCGTCTTCCCGGGAGTGGATTGGGATTCCTCCAATTGGTCTGTGGAGAATGAGTCGATGGTCAATCACCTCGAAGGCAACAACACCTTGTGGGGCATCGCCCGTCAGCGCGTCAAAGGCAAACCGTTTGTCTGCACGGAATACCAGCATCCCTCGCCTAATTACTATGGTGCGGAGGGTCCGCTCATGCTGGCGGCCTATGCCGGGCTCCAGGACTGGGACGGCCTGTGGCTCTTTGACTATGGCCAGGGCAATCCCAGCGGGAACCTCGGCTATGTGCCAAGCTACTTCCAGATTGCCCAGCATCCCACGAAGATGGCCAACGTATTGCTCGCCGCGAACCTCTTCCGGCGCGGCGATGTCCGGCCGGCGGTGAATGAGTTTACGCTGGCGCTGGCGCCGGAGAAGGAGCTCGATTTACTGTTAAACACCGGAGCGTGGAACGTGTTTTCCTCCAGTCAACTTGGCATGCCTGGAAAACTTGCGTTCACCAGCCGTGTCAGCACGTCCGTGGGGCCGGCCGCTTCCGGGTTGTCCACGCCCCCGGCGTCGCCGGCCGGTGAGGTGCTGGTGAGCGACACCGGTGAGCTCAACTGGGCCGCGGTGCAATCGACCAACGGCCTGCTGACCTTCAATACCCCGCGCACCAAGGGGTTCGTGGGGTTCGCTGACAATCAGGCCATTAACCTGGGAGGCATCGAACTCCGCGCGGGGTCCACCCTGCTGCGATGGTGTTCACTGGGGATGACGCTGCGGCGTGGCGAGGTCTTCACCAATGATTGCAGCGCCCTCATCGTTGCCACGGGTTGGTGGGAGAACACCGGCCAGGTTTGGAAGGATCCGGCCAAAACCTCACTCGGCACCCAGTGGGGTCGTTCGCCAGTGCTTGCGGAGGTCGTGCCATTCACGCTCACGCTGCCGGTGGCCACGAACCACGTGCGGGTATGGTCGTTGGACGAGCGCGGCCAGCGCAAGGCTTTGCTGCCGCTTGAAGGGGATGCCCACCGCACCATATTCAATGCCAGAACCAATACCGGCAGTATTTGGTATGAATTGGAAGTCTCCCGCTGGACGGCGAGCTATAATCTATGGCGCACACGCCATTTCACGAGCGAAGAGCAGGCGCAACCGGAAATCAGCGACCCAGCCGCCAAACCTTACGGAGGGCGTTATCCGAACCTCCTCAAGTATTATCATGGTTTGACGCCCACGGATCAGCCGGTGACCAATCTTGTCCGCGGCCAGGTTCTCAAGCTGAACCAGCTCGACTATCTGGCGCTCACCTTCGAGCGCGACCGCCTCGCCACGGATATCGCCTGCATACCGGAGGTCTCCTCCAACCTGATGCAGTGGGCTTCCGGGCCCGCTTACGCCCAGGTGGAATCCGTTCAACCGTCAGGCGTACTGGAGCGGGTCACCGTCCGCGATGCCGAACCGATCGGCACCGCGTCACGGTATCTTCGGCTCCGCTTCAACGGGTCCTGGCCGGGACAAAGTCAGGCTCATTGGCCATGATGACGGGTGCCCTGTCGGCTGGGAAGTGTAGGCCGGCGCAAAGGGCAAAAGGTTTGTCCCTGCCCGGTTTGTCCTTCGGTTGTTCCGAAACCAGGGCTGCGCCACCTGGAGATCGGTTCCTTCTTTGCGATCTGCGCGGTTAAGCCAATTTCCATGTTGCTCGCCCCGCGACAGGGATCGCAAACTTGGCTCCCTCCATTGATACAGCTTGCTGTCGAGCCTCTTCCAACCCCGTTGACTCATGCCCCCCCCTCATGCACGCGTGGCAATGCTGCTTGCCTTCGAGTCGGAAATTGACCTAACTTCGACTCATGCCCGGCGAACCATTTCGTCCGTCAGGCATGAAGACCCCCATGAGTTACACCGTTCAATACCTGCAATCTGAGTCTGTGGCGAATGAAGGCGCGGAGATCAGCACGCTCGTGAACTGTCTGGTGCAGGACGCCATCCGCCTAAAAGCCAGCGATCTGCATATCGAGCCCTGGGAGAACGCCATCGCGGTGCGCGCGCGCGTGAACGGGGTGCTCACCGAAGTGGCACACCTGCCATTGGACCTCATGGAAAAGATCTCCATGCGATTCAAGGTGATGGCCAACCTGGTGACCTACCAGGCGGGCATGCCCCAGGATGGCACCGCCGTGGGCGGTCCTGAAATCGAGAACGTGCAGCTTCGCGTTTCCATCTTTCCCACCACGCGGGGAGAAAAGATCGTCATTCGCCTGTTTGATTCCCGGGACCGCCGTTTCGACCTGGCGGGCCTCGATTTTGAGGATTCGTCATTGCAAGGCCTTACGCGGTTGTTGCGCCGCACCAGCGGTCTAATGCTTTTCACGGGACCCACCGGCTCCGGCAAGACCAGCACGATGTATTCCTCCCTCTGCCACGTTATTCAGCGGGAAGGCTCGCGAGTGAGCATCAGCACCGTGGAAGACCCGGTTGAGTTCAACCTGCCGATGGTCAGCCAGACTCAGATTAACGTGGCGCAGAACTTCACTTATGCCATCGCCCTGAGGAGCATTATGCGGCAGGACCCGGAAAT
>JBBQYD010000217.1:0-8488 GCA_038209025.1 Verrucomicrobiota bacterium
CCTGAATTGGAGCCGTACCGGCTCATCCTCTACCAATTCCCGGTCATGGCCTACGCCCGGGAAAGCCGCCGAATCATTGGACTTCATACCCTCTCAGCCGCCGAAATCGAACGCCGCCCGCGCTCGCCCCGAATGTTCGAAAACGCGGTGGCGCTCGGGGATTACGCCGTTGACCTGCACGGATCGAAGAAGCCCGAACTGCTGGAACTCGATCTTGACCGCCCGGAGGACATCCCCCAAGCAACCTTTGGCGAACGCGGCACGGGTCCCTTCTCAATCCCTTTCGAATGCCTCATCCCCGAGAAATTGGATGGATTCCTTGCCGCGGAGAAAAACATTTCACAATCTCGCCTGGCCAACGGAGCAACCCGGCTTCAGCCCAGCACGATGTTAATTGGGCAGGCGGCGGGCGCCATCGCCGCGCTATCGGCGAAGCATGGCGTACAACCGCGCGACCTCGACCCGGTGCTGGTGCAGCGTGTGTTGCTCGACTCCGGAGATACCCTGCACCTTACACCGTTCAAGGATGTGGCTAAATCCGGCTGGGAATGGCCGGCCATCCAACTCGTGACCGTCCGTGGCATTATGTCCCTGGAGAACGGTTATTTCCATCCGGCCAAGCCCCTGTCCGGCCAGGCGACGGCAGCTCTGGCCCAACGCCTCTTCAACACCGGGGTGGAACCGCAGGAACCTGTCACCCGGGAGGCATTCGCCAACCTTCTAAAACCTGCCATGAAAACGGCGGGTGTGAGACTGGAGTCAGCCGCACGGGCCGGGAGAGCAACACCCATAACCCGCCTGGAGGCAGCCCAATTACTGGCGGGGTTCCTGCAACAGCGTGCCCTTGCCCGGCTCAGCGGACGTGAGCAATCGCTGGGTTGGCCTGGGCTGCGGCCAGCCACTCCACTGACGCCCCAGGACCTCCCACCCCAACCGCGCCGCACGCTCGCGGAGGCGCTGCAAACGCTTCTCGACCACCACCTCATCGTTTCCGCCGATTATTGGATCAAGCATGCAAGTGAAGGCTCTGCCTGTGATGGCGAACAGGTCGCAGTACTCCTGAGCAATACCGCCAAAACGCTGCACCCGGCCAGCCCAGAAGCGCAAGCGCTTGATGTCTGCATGTCAGCCGGCTTGTTCGTGAGCCCGGATTACTGGCAAGAGAATGCGGTGAAAGGCGGGCAATGTTCCGGCCGCTTTGTGGCTATCGTAATCCAGCGTATCGCTCAACGTTTGGGGGAACTGAAGCCTTCCGCAGCCGCCTCCCCGCAGCCCGGGACTCCTCAACAATGAGAACCTCACCCAACGACACATCGATGGAACTCCGGGTTGGAGCAACGCCAAATCCAAGGTGCCGTTAGTCTCAGAGCGAGTTTGAAAAATGGATTGCCCTGACGCAAAAACCAGGAATGACGGGTTTGGTGTCCACGCTTGAGCGTTTCGGGAGGCTGACAGAAGCTAAAGCGTGGACACCAAACAGGTTCTCAGTACTTTTATGACCCGAACTGCAATCTTGTGGCTGCTTTTGTGCTGTTGTGCCATCAGCGCAATGTGTACTGGCGAAGTGTCGGCCCTTGATGATGTTTATGCGCGGGCTGGCCGGCAACTTGCCGGCGTGCATTACCTGAAGCCGGCTGAGGGCGCGGAAGGCCTGCCTGCGCGTCTGGCTCCTCTGCTGTTCTTGCAGGGTGCCGCCAATCATTCCGAGCTTTCAGAATACCCGGATCGGCCTGGCACACTTATCCCTGGCGACCGCCAATACGTGGATATGCGCCAGGCTACAGTATATTTTTCCACTGGCGCTTTGACCACCAGTAACGGTTCGCTGCCCCAAATTACCTACGCCTGGCGCTACCAGATGCCGGAGAAGAAAGGGAAGCCCATCAAACGCCTCCACTGGCAAGGGATTCGCCTCACGCTGGACAGCCACGGCAACCCGGTTATCTGGGAAGTCCTTAACGAAAGCTCGAAAAGACAGGTCCTGTTCGTATCGCGCCGCCTTGAGGACAAAGCGGTGGCGCACCATCGAAAGCCCGCGCCGGGCCGCCGTTATGCCATCGAACTCCCCTTGTCCGCAGCCCCCAACACCGTGGTTGCCCGCGTCATCGATGATGGCCCCGTCCCCATGGGACCCGCTGTCTATGTGGCGCAGGGCACCCGCGACATTATAACGGTGCTTTGCCGGTGCATGCCCCCGCAATTCACCAAGGTGCTTTCAACCTCGAATTACTCCATCGCCCCGGATGTTTCGACACAAACCAACTTCCGGTTTGAATCAACCGGCGCTTTGCCGCTCTCTCAAGCGCTCCGCGCTTTCCCTGATTAAGCGCCGGATATTGACCGTTTCAGCCAAACTGATTCCCCCAAAACCCGCTTGCGCTAACGCAATTCGTCCCTGATTATTCGCACGACTTTGGAATTTATGGCACACGTCAAATTGCACATACCGGGACCCATTGAGGTCAGTGAGAAAACCTTCCGCGCGTTTTGCACGCCCATGATCGGGCACCGCGGGCAGGGATTCAAAGACCTCTACGCCAAGCTTATGCCCCAACTGCAACAACTGCTGTTTACGAAGCAGTTGGTGTATATCAGCACCTCCTCCGCTTGGGGCGTCATGGAAGGCGCCCTGCGGAACCTGGTTGCCAGGAAAGTGTTGACCTGCATGTGCGGAGCCTTCTCGGACAAATGGTTCGATGTCGCCAGGCGCTGCGGCAAGGAGGCTGAAGCCCTCCAAGTCCCCTGGGGCTCGCCCATTCGGGCCGAGGAGGTGGATAAGAAGCTGGCCACCGGCCAGTTCGATGCGCTCACGCTCATACATAATGAGACTTCGACCGGCGTGATGAGTCCGCTGGCTGAAATAGCCGCCTTGAAACGCAAATACCCCGACGTCATGTTCATCGTGGACTCCGTCAGTTCAATGTCGGCCGTGCCGCTGCATTTTGATGAATTGGGCATCGATGTGCTTCTCGCCGGCACCCAAAAGGCGTTTGCCATGCCGCCGGGTTGTGCTGTCTTTGTCTGTTCGCCCGCGGCTTTGGCCAAGGCTGCCCTGGCCAAGGACCGCGGCTACTACTTCGATTTCGTGGAGTTTCAGAAGAATGCGGAGCAAAGCATGACTCCAAGCACCCCAAGCATTGGCCATGTCTATGCCTTGGCCTCCAAGCTCGACGACATCTTTGCCGAAGGACTCGATGCCCGCTTCGCCCGCCATCGCCGCACGAACCAGATGGTTCGCGACTGGGCTACCGGGCACGGCTTCACCTTGTTCCCGGAGGCCGGCTATGAATCCCTTTCGCTGACATGCGTCAATAACGGCGCAAGAGCCGCCGGCCGCACGACTGATGTTCCGAAGCTCCAAAAACTCGTCAAGGACCAGGGTTTCCTGATCGACGGCGGCTACGGCAAAATAAAAGGCACCACCTTCCGCATCTCCAACATGGGGGATGAAACGGAAGTCAGCATGAAACCCTTGATTCAGTCCCTGGACAATGCGCTAAAGCAGATTTGATCCGGCGGCGGCCCATTAAACCGAGGTTTCTGGATCGCGGGGGAAGCCGGGCAGGATGGGCTCGTTTGAGCCCATGGCAAAGAGGTTTTCCGGCCAGGCATAACGAGCATCATGCCTGGTTCGGCTGCGGACCCGGGGCCGAACGCAATGTTTGCCCAAGTCCCGAAGCATCGTCGCAAACCGCGTGAGGTCGCAAGGCTTGGATAGGCAGGCATCCGCTCCCAGGGCATAACACAAGTTCACATCCTCCGGTGAGGTTGAACCGGTGAGAACGGCCGTATAGAAGGGGGGCAACTCGTATTGTTGACGTATCCAGCGCAGGACCTCAAGACCGTTTACCCGGGGCATTTTCAAATCCAGGATCAGCAGTTGAGGCCAGGGACAGCGACAACGATCATCAAACGGCGGAATCGCCCCCAGATAATCAATCGCCTCCTGCCCATCCCGCACGAGGTGCAGCTCACATTCCACACCTGCCCGGCCAAGAGCCACCTCCAGTAGCAGCACGTCGTTCCGGTCGTCATCCGCGACCAGGATACTCAGGGCAGGTTCGTTCGCCAGGTTCATATTACAGCCATTCAGTGGACCGCATGTTAAAGATGTTGAATTGAGAATCGCGATGGGGTAGTCACCCCAACTTTCGCCAGCTCATTCCCCGTCTGGAAAGCTCGCACACCTGCCCACCAACTCTGAATCCGCAGTTGCGCTGGGGCCGCACTACGGCAAAATGTAACGGATGTCGGCAAGCGGAACACATCGCTGGTCTTTGAGAATGGAACGAGCTGAGTCGGTTCGGCTCGCCCGTGCTCTTGTCGCATCGTTTCTGCTTCATCTGCTCTGCTTCGGCATCTATTACACTGGCAAGAAGATGGATGTTTGGAAGAACCTTCATCTGCCGCCATGGTCGCCTAAGTTCCTCACCCAACTCGCCACCCCCGCAAACAAAACCACCCAAAAAACCATCCAGCAGGACCTGCCCCTGGTGTTTGTCCAAGTCAGCCCCGCCCAATCCGTCACCGAAGCCCCCAAAGACGCCAAGTTTTACTCCGATAAGAATTCCCGGGCCGCCAACCGTGAGGCGGATCAGGAAAAAGGCGTCCCCAAGATCACCGGTAAACAGAACCGAGTAATCAAAACTGAAGAGGTTGCCAAGGAGGAATTTGTTCCGCTGCAACCCACCCGTCCGGCCACTGCCAAAGCCACCGAGGAACAGGAGGAGATCAAGGCAGCGCCAAAGGTCGCACCCGGCGACCTGCAAATCGCCAAGGCAAACCCAGTTCTTAAACCCGATCAAGGGGAGGCGAAGCAGCCGCGCCCCCGTACCATCCGTGACGCCTTGGCCCGTCAAGGGATCACCCAGGTGCCGGGACAAAAAATGCTCCAGGAAGGAGGCGTAAAACGAAAGCTGCAGCTTGATTCCCTGGACGCCAAAGCCACCCCTTTTGGCGCCTACGACAATGCCTTGATCGAGGCCATCTCCGACCGCTGGCACCGCCTGCTCTATGACCGGGACTACGCCACCTACAGCAGCGGAAAAGTGGTGCTGCGTTTCCGGCTTCATTATGATGGCCGGATTTCCGATATGCGGGTGGCCGAAAATACAGCGGGCGAGGTTCTGGGGTTGATTTGCCAGAAGGCGGTGTTGGACCCTGCCCCCTACCCGTTCTGGCCCAGCGATTTGCGCCGCATGGCTGGCGACATCCGCAGCCTTCAATTCACTTTCTATTATAATTAATTATGGAAACACTTGTTTACGGCCTCTTGATAGTGACCTCGGTGGTCGGCCTCGCTTTCATTGTCGAACGTGGTTGGGTCCTGCGATGGAAGCAGGTTGTGCCGCCGCAGATCGAAGCCGCCGTGGAATCCTGCCAGACCCCCGCGGACGTCCCCATGCTCAAACGGGTCTGCGAGCAATATGACTCCCCCATCGGACGCCTGTTACTCCTGGCTGCCAGGCATCTCGACCGCCCCAAGGCGGATGCCACCGACGCTCTGCAATCCCAAGCCCGCCACGAAATCGTGCGACTGGAGCGTGGTTTGGTCGTGCTTGAAATCATTGTTGGCATTGCTCCACTGTTGGGGTTGGTGGGCACCATCGGGGGCATGATGACCTTGTTCGCCAATATTGGTCAATCCGGCCTGAACGATGCGTCCGTGCTCGCGAAAGGCATAGCGCTCATTCTCAACGCCACGCTCATGGGCCTGCTGATCGCCATTCCGTCGCTTGTCTTTTGGAGTTACTACTCGAAGAAGGTGGAAACCATTGCGGTTGAAATGGAGACGCTTTGCGCCGAGTTCATTCGCCGCCAGTACCGCGCCGAACGTGAGGAAACCAAGGCCTGATCATGCGCTTTTTCGTACGTAAACGGCGTCAGCCACCCGCGATCATCATTGTGGCGTTAATTGATATTCTCATCGTGCTGCTGGTGTTCCTGGTGGTCACCACCACGTTCAAACAGCAGCCAGCGCTCAAGCTGGCATTGCCTGAGTCTTCGCAGGCGCAGAAGCCCGGGGCTCACGAAGCCGCCCCGCTGGTGGTAAGCATTGATCCGCAAGGCAATCTGCGGCTGGGGACGGATAAGAAGCCGGTCACCCTGGACCGGTTCCGCGAGGAACTAGCCAGCGCATCCGCCAAAACGCCGGACTTGAAGCTGGCGATCAGCGCTGACAAAGCCGCCCCGTTCGGGCAGATCGTAAAGGTCATGGATGCCGCGAAGGACGCAAAGGTAAAGGCGGTGAACGCTTTTACCAAAGAAGCCGGCCAACCCTAGATCTGCCGGCTTCCACAGAAACCGAACCAGGACAATTACTTAAGAAGTTCCTCGGCGATCTGCACCGCGTTGAGAGCGGCGCCCTTTAAGAGCTGATCACCCGCGACCCAGAACGCCAGCCCGTTGTCCAGCGCACAGTCTTTCCGGATACGTCCCACCGCGCAATCGTATTGTTCCGCCAGGTAAAGCGGCAACGGATACTGGTTGCGGGCAGGATCATCAATGACCTGCAAGCCGGGGGCTTTGCGCAGCACTTCGCGCGCGGCCTCCACGGTCACCGACTTGTCGAACTCGGCGCTTACGGCCACCGAGTGGGCGCGGTAAACCGGAACGCGCACACAAGTGACGCTCGCCCGAAAGGCGGGATGGTGCATGATCTTGCGCCCTTCATTTTCCATCTTCATTTCTTCCTTGGTATAGCCCGAAGGGAGAAACGAATCGACATGCGGCAGAACGTTAAAAGCGATTTGGTGCGGATACACTTCGCGAGTCACCGGCAGACCGTGAACAATCTGGTCCACCTGGCGCTCAAGTTCCATAATGGCTTTGGCGCCAGTGCCGGAAACCGCCTGGTAGCTGGATGCGAAAATACGTTTGCACCCAAACGCCGCGTGCAGCGGGTAAAGCGCCATCAAGGTGATTGCCGTGGTGCAATTTGGATTGGCAATAATCCCCTTATGCTTGCGAATGTCGTTTGCGTTGATCTCGGGAACCACGAGGGGAACCTGCTCGTCCATGCGAAATGCGCTGGAATTGTCCACCACCACGCAACCCGCTTTGGCGGCAATCGGGGCGAATTCCTTGGAAATACTGCCGCCAGCACTGAACAACGCAATATCAATCCCCGCAAACGACGTCTTAGTCAGCTCCTTGACGGTGATCTCCTCGTTCCGGAACCGCAGTTTCTTTCCCACCGACCGGGCGGAGGCGAGCAACGTGATTTGTCCCACCGGGAAATGGCGTTTTTCCAGTGTCTTGATCATTTCGATGCCGACAGCGCCTGTGGCGCCGACGACAGCAACATGCGGATTTCGATTCATAAAGGCGGTAAAATATACAGAATTCGCAAACCAAATGTCAAATGGATGCCGAAACCCGGGCAGCACTCGAATTGACTCAAGAAGCTTGCCCGTTGTTGGTGCTGCTGTCGGCGGTTCTCACCGCGAGCGCCGTTGATGCCCGCACCCCGGTGGTTCAGCAAATCGCCGCTGACCTCCGCCCCCTTCGCCAACATCCCTTTGGGCTCCGTGAAAGCCCGGGGCTGGCTGTTGACGGTCCCTATTACCTCAAAGACCTCGCCCCCCACTTCCTTCAAGGCTGATTTCAACGACAACACGCTCAAGGGTTGGGTGCTGTACGGCGGGAATTGCTCCGTCCGCAACGGTCAATTCTCCCTCGCCCCAGATGATGGGTTCCTGACCACTGTGGTGCCCGGCCTTTCATTCGGGGATCTCACCGTCGAGGCGGATATGGTGGTCGGCGACAAGGGCAATGGCGGGCTGGTGCTGCGGGCGGACAAGGGGGCGACCGGTCCCGACGCCTACCAGGGCTATTACGTCGGCATCGATGCCAGCCGAAAACCATTGCTGGTCGGCAAGGCCGATGGTCAAAACTGGCATAGCCTGGGCGCCGCACTGGTGGCGGTGGAAGCCGGGAAATCGGTGCGCTTGAAAGTCGTAGCCAAAGGCGACCGTTTCACCGACTTCGTGGGTGAGAGCCAGGAACCCGTGCAGGCGTTCACCGATAGCAGCTACGCCCGCGGAACCATTGGCATCCGCGAATACGGCGCCAACCTCTTCACGGTGGACAATGTGAGCGCTCAAGCTGCCGCAGTGGTGAGATGGCGGTGAAGCACGGCCGGCCGGCGGCGCTGGTGGCCCCGGGATGCCGACCCGAAGGCCGAGCGAAATGGTTGACATGGATTTGTGATTCAGACGACCATGGCCGGCATGAATACCAGTCAGGACCAACCCACTTCGCGGCGCGACTTCATCAAAACCACCGGCCGCATCGCCGCTGCTTCGGCACTGGCGGGATTGACCATCCCCCACGTTCATGCGGCTGAGAACAACACCATCCAGTTGGCCCTGATCGGGTGCGGCGGCCGGGGAAGTGGCGCCGTGGCCAACGCCATGTCGGCCGGGGGCCTGGTGCTCGGTAACGACTCCGGCACGAAACGCGAGGAAGGTTCGGGGGCGGGCGGCCC
>JBBQYD010000218.1:0-8483 GCA_038209025.1 Verrucomicrobiota bacterium
AAACGCACGCGCTCAACTCGTGCTCGGTTTGATGTACGAAAATGGCCAGGGTGCGCCGCAGGACTACGTCGAAGCTGCCCGCTTGCTCCGCAAAGCTGCTGACCAGACGTCCGCCAGCATCGGCAACTTCCTCGGACAGTAGCGTTTCCTTCGCCGACGGCTTTGCCCATTGTTTGGCCGCAAGACCGTTAGCTCCGTTTTTAGCGATATGGATTCACCACGTACCGAAGCGCCGAACTTACGTTGATTCCATCTTGATCGTTTGCTCCCCTTGTCGCCATCCTCAAGAAGCGGATGGCGCTGGAGGCCAGCCTTCACGAAATCCTAGCCAAGGGGCGCTGCCCCTTGAAATCCCCTCAGAAACAGCACATTCGACGACGTTACAACCCACGTTATATCGTTGTTTGAAAGGTTCTGTCAAAGATTGAGCGGGTAAGAATCTACAGGTGCTCAGCGTCACGCTATTCGAGCAACTGCCCACTTTGCAGGCCCTTGGCGACCTTGACTCCCAATAAAAATCATCACCAATTTCTGACCAGTGAATCTGTAGGACTAGTAGCCGGACGGTAGTGAACTCGCAGGTAGAGCTACTCTCCCTCCCGCTCACACCAACGCGTCGCATGATCCATTAGCTGCTAGTTTAACAGCTGAATCGAACCGCTCGCTCAGATAGCGTATCGCTCATTCCTTGATGTCGGGCTCTCTGTGATTACTTGGGGTGCGAGCGGCTGCGATTGCGGCCAATGCGGCGGCAAGAGTCGCACACACGCCAATCAGAATCACTTTCATTCTCTTGGACACGCAGAGCCTCCGCCGTTCTGGAGCACGAGGCACGCCCAACCGTCGCTTTATGAATATTTTGCACCGGCGTGCAATTTTTGCACTCCGCAGCCGCCGGGCAACTGGGCCGTCGATAACGGTAGTGATCGCCCGCAACTAGTGGTAAATGAAGGGTTATCCCATTCAATCCGCGTTGATTGCGCATTCTGGCAAAGAAATTGCAAGGTTTCGATTTATGCACACCCAACTAAAAATCTTCCTTCTGGCCGCCGGAGCACTTCTTCCGGCAACTGCCCAGCCCGTCTCGATTGGCGTAAAGGGCGGTGTCCCGATCACGGACGCATTCGAGACGTTTCGAGGAAACTCGGCCGCCTACGCAACGAATACCAAGAGGTACCTGATAGGTCCGACGATCCAGTTCAACTTGCCTGCACGATTCTCCCTCGAAGTCGATGCGCTCTATAACCGCCTCGGCTACCAGTATGATCAGTCGCTGCAAAACGGAACCGTCTACGTCAAGACGGTTGCCAACTCTTGGGAGTTTCCCGCACTCGTGAAATTCGCCATCCTGCCTGGACCGGTCAGGCCGTTTGTCGATGCAGGCGGGGCTATCCGTCATATCTCGGGAATCGAACAAGTTCGGCGTACCGTCAACGCGGGATTGGCTCCCGTGGACGTCAAGCTGAATACGGCCACCGAGTTTAACAAACGCAATGACGTAGGTTTCGTTTTCGGCGGTGGTGTCGAATTCAAACTTGGCCGTGTACGCATTACTCCTGAATTTCGCTACACTCGCTGGGGTAGCGAGAACTTCCGCGATCCGGTCAATGCGCTCCTGCGAACCAATCGCAACCAAGGAGATTTTCTCCTCGGACTCACCTTCTAGCAGTAGCGAAGTCATTGGAGACCGTAACGTGAGTCCACGGAGTTTTTCGGCCCATCGAGAAGTCGCGAGTGCCGCGGGCGCGCTGCTTCGTTGTGGGTTTGTGCGTGGTGACATCGTTGAAGGGGATCTCATGACGGCTGGGACCAACGACAACCCGGAACGTGAGGAAGTTCAGGACGGGGCCGTAAAGCCCGTCTCGGCTGGAGTGGTGCTGGACTCCATCACGCTGCGAACCGCCATACGCGCTGGAGGGCATTGGGCCAGTCAAGGAAGTGTCCAAGCGATCCCGTCCCTCCAGAAACCCATTACCGGATTCTTACCTCGATTCGCTGGGTGGAGAGAGGGAAAGCGAAGCAAGCCGTCGCGGTCCTGGCGGGGTGGGAACTCAGGAGGTTTCAACTGAACTATCCAATGTTGGATAATGAGACGGACATGTCCGCCCCGCCTAAACACCGGATCTTGATCGTAGACGACGATGATTCGCAGTGTCAGTTGCTGTCCGATTTGCTGTCCGCACAAGGCTATCAGACCGGAACCGCCACTGACGGCCTGGATGGGCTCGAGAAGATTGAGACCTTTGATCCGGACATCATTCTGACCGACATCAATATGCCGAGGATGGATGGCCTCGAGTTGATGACCGAGCTGCTGCGGCGCGACTCAACCACGCCAGTGATTGTGTGCACGGGCTTTGGCAGCGTTGAAAAGGCCGTCGCTATTGTTCAAGACCTCAAGGCGTTCTGGTTCCTGGAAAAACCTATAAAGCTGGGCGTCCTGCTGCCATTGCTAGAGCGCGCTCTCGCACAACACCATCTTCTTGGCGAAACCGAGCGGCTCAATCGCGAGCTATCCATGCAGGGGTTGCTGGGGGACCTGGTCGGGAAGTCGGCCGCGATGCAGAGTGTGTTTTCCCTGATCCGTCAGGTGGCGCCCAGCTCCGCGGCGGTGCTGATCACGGGGGAAAGCGGTACGGGCAAAGAGTTGGTCGCTCGGGAAATCCATCGCCTCAGCCGGCGGGCCGCCGGGCCCTTCATCGCAGTCAACTGCGCGGCTTTGCCAGAGACGTTGATTGAAAGCGAATTGTTCGGGCACGAAAAAGGATCCTTCACGGGTGCAGTGGAGCGCCGCACGGGTTGCTTCGAACAATCCCACGGCGGCACGCTTTTGCTGGACGAGATTGCCGAGATGCCGGTGCAAACGCAATCCAAACTGTTGCGGGTGTTGGAAGACCTCAAAGTACGGAGGTTGGGGGCGAAGGCCGAGTTCCAGGTCGATTCTCGCGTGATTGCCGCCACGAACAAACCACCCGAAACCGCGATCCAAAAGCATCAGTTGCGCGAGGACCTTTACTACCGCTTGAACGTTTTCAGGATTGAACTGCCGCCGCTGCGAGAACGCCGGGAAGACATTGCCGCAATCGCCGAGGTCATGCTCCATAACCTGAACCGGCGGCATGGAACGCGGGTGACGGATCTGATGCCCAGCGTAGTTCAGCGTTTGGAGGATCACTCCTGGCCAGGCAATGTAAGGGAACTGCGTAATGTCATTGAGCGTGCGGTGATTCTGGCGCACGAAGGCCCGATACGCACGGATCACCTCCAGATGGATCGCTCTCAATCCATTCCCCTGCCGGTTCCGCGGCAGATTGGTGACACGTTGACCCTGGAACCTGGACTCCCCCTGTCTAACGCGGAAGAAGCCTATATCCTGCTCACGCTGAAACATCTCCAGAATAACCGCCGGGAGGCGGCGGCCATGCTTGGCATCAGTCTCCGGACTTTGCAGACACGATTAGGTGAGATTCGGGCGCATTCGGAAGGAGAATCAGCCGAAGCGGCGGAAAATCAGGACCTCACATTGGAAGGTCTGGAAGTAGGGCACATTCTTCGGGTGCTCGAGGAATCTGGCGGTACAGTGAGCAAGGCCGCAGTTCGTCTCGGAGTGCCGAGGACCACCTTGAATGCAAAGATGCGGAAGCTCGGGATCTCGCGGAAGTATCTTGACGCCGGTTAACTCTGAGCAGGCAGTGTGAAGAAGAAAGTCGAACCCTGCCCGGGGCCGGATTCCAACCACATCTTTCCACCGTGCGTTTCCACGATTGCCCGGCAGATGGCCAAGCCTAAACCGTTTCCGGGCAGGCTCTTCCCATGCAGCCGAGTATACAGTTCGAAAATGCGCCCGTGGAACTCCGGCGGAATGCCGGGGCCATTGTCCTGTACCGTCAAGACCCATTCCTGGTTCGCCCGCCGGGCCGAGATGGCGATCTCCGGAGCGAGCGGTCCTCTATACTGGACGGCGTTTCGGATGAGGTGTTGAAAGACAAGCTGCAAGCGGTCGAAATCTCCAGACACGCTAGGCAGGTCCCCATAAAAGACTTTCGCCTGGGCCGCTTTCAACTCCTGGTCCAGTTGAAGAAGCGCATGCCGCAGCGGCAGATCAAGATGGACCATCGATTGCAACCGCATAGGACTGGCGGTGGCAGCGGCCAGTTCAGACAGCCCGTCAAGCAATCTTTGCATCTGAAGTGCAGCTTTTTCCAAAAACTCAACAGACTGGAGCGCTTCGCCGTCGAGCTTGCCCGCCGAGGCCGATTTCAGCAGTTCGGTGTAGACTCGCACCATCCGTATAGGTTCCTGGAGGTGATGGACGGTAGTAGAAGCGAACTTCTCCAGACGCTCGTCTGGACCGGCGCCTTTGCTGAAAATCGGAGCGGCTTCCGAGCTAGCCATATGGCGGTTAGAGTAGCATAGAATCGATTCTATGAGCACCTTGCTTGTTCCCAAGCTGCGGGCCCCAAGAGTGGAGCGAATCTTGCTTCCCCTTTTGCTAGGAGTCGTGTTGGTGATCGCAGGTTTGTTCTATTCCGATTGGATTCTGCTCCGGGACTCGCGAAGGGAAGTGGAGCGGCTACAGCGCGTTCTGAAAGCCAATGAGGCCCTACTGTCGGCCTTGAAGGATCTCGAAACCGGCCAGCGCGGGTACCTCCTTACGGGAGAACGCGCTTACTTGCAGCCCTACGAAAAGGCGAAGGCCGATCTTCCAGGTCGGGCGGATTCTTTGAGGACGATGGTTAAAAACTCTGACCAAATTGAGCGCGTTAGTAAACTAGGCCCCTTGGTTCAGGACAGGATTTCCGAGGTGGATGCCACGCTATTCGTCCGCGACCAGTTGGGGCCCGAAGCGGCATTAGCGATCGTGCGCACGGATCGAGGCAGAGTCACGATGGAGGCGATTCGCCGGCTCTCCGCCGAGATTTCGGAGGCCGCCTACTTTCGCCTCCTCTCCAACTCCGCGGATTTTGAAGCCCGCACTTTGCGAAGCAGGTTTGCTGTTCTCTTGGGATGTGGCATCCTCGCTGTTCTCCTTGCAATTTCACTCGGCTTGATTCAGCGCGCCAACGGGCGCCGTGAGGAACTGATGGAAAAGTTGGATAGCGCCCGGTTGCGGTTCCGTGTCACGCTTTCAAGCATTGGAGATGGCGTCATTACGACCGATGAAGCAGGACTGGTGAACTTCTTAAATCCTGTTGCGGCTCAGCTTACGGGTTGGAATCCTCAGGACGCGGAGGGTCAGTTGTTGGAGTCCATCTTTCCCATTGCGAATGAGTTGACGGGCGAGAGCGTGGAGAATCCAGTCCGCCAGGCAATCCGGGAACAGCGCATTGTGGGTATGGCGGATCCTACGAATCTGCTTAGCCGTAGTGGCGCTTCGATACCCGTCGACGACAGTGCCGCGCCGATATTCGATTCCGAGAACAATTTGACGGGCGCCGTGATGGTGTTTCGCGATGTAACGCCGCGGCGTAGGGCTCAGGAAGCGCTTCACCGATGGGAGCATGTTTTTCAGCACGCCGGATTTGGCATGGCTGTGATCACCGCCGGTGAACAGCCGGTGCTGGAGCAAGTCAATCCCACGTTTGCGGCTATGCACGGCTACTCGCCAAAAGAGTTGACTGGCCAGCCCTATTCTCTGATTGTTGCTCCCGAGGTCTGGCCAGCCAAAGCCAACCTGCTCGCAAGCTCATCGCCAGACGACCATTCTCTGGCGGAGACAACTCACGTCCGTAAAGACGGAAGTACATTTCCCGCGCTGGTCGACTTTACGGCCGTGCGCGGTACGGACGGGAACATCGTCTATCGCACCGAGTATTGTTCCGACATCTCCCAGCGCAGACGAGCGGAGGAGGAACTTCAGCGGAGCGAAGAACGCTATCGCGTCATGGCGGACTCATTGCCTCAACTGATCTGGACCGGCAAGCCGGATGGGACAAGCGAATATCTGAACAATCGTTGGTACGAGGAAACAGGATTGCCGGTTGAGCAAATCGGCCGCCACGGTTGGATGCACTTTCTCGATCCTGAGGACCGGAAAACATGTTTGGAAAAATGGAAACAGTCCTTGGATTCAGGCGAGCCGTTTCAAACCGAGGCCCGCTTCAAGCTGCCGGACAAAGACGACCCTCGCTGGTATACCTGCCGCGCCATTCCGGTCCGCGACAGCAGCGGCAGGATTAGTCGATGGCTTGGATCCTGCACCGATATCCACGAGCAAAAGTTGGCCGCAGAAGCGATTCGCGCCAGCAAAGAGGAGTTGCAGTTGGCAAATGAGGCGCTGAAACGATCAAATATGGATCTCGAACAATTCGCCTATGCCGCGAGCCATGACTTGCAGGAGCCGCTTCGCATGGTTTCGATATACTCCCAGTTGCTCAAGGAAGAACTCGGTGACAAGTTGGACCCCCAAGCCAATTCCTATCTCACCTTTGCATCGGACGGCGCCCTGCGCATGGAAGCGCTGCTAAGAGATTTGCTGGCATACTCGCGGACGGCGTCTTACGAGCAGCCAGCTAAGGAAGTTGTCGATAGTCAAAATGCCCTAAACGAGGCACTGGCAAACCTGACCGCTTTGGTTCAGGAGACCGGTGCCGAGATCACTCGCGCGAGCTTGCCCCAGGTGCGGATACCCGAGGTACATCTGGTCCAAGTGTTCCAGAACTTGATTGGCAATGCTCTAAAGTATCGTAACCCTGAGGAGAAACCAAGAATTCATGTGGGCGCGAAACCGCAAGATCGAAAATGGGTATTTTCGATTCGCGACAACGGAATCGGTATCGCTTCCCAGTACCAAAGACAAATCTTCCGCGTCTTCGGCCGGCTACATGGCCAGGAAATTGCCGGCACCGGAATTGGCCTGGCTCTGTGCAAGAAGCTGGTGGAACGCAGCGGTGGAACGATATGGCTGGAATCGGTGGAGGGGGAAGGATCGACGTTCTATTTTACAGTTCGGGGGTAGCCCTAGAAATTTTCTATGAGTCAGAATAAACTGAGTATCGTATTAGCAGAAGACAACCCAGGGGATATCTTTTTGATCAGACGCGCTTTGGATGCACAACGTATTTCGTATGAATTGATTGTAGCCAAAGACGGCGAAGAAGCAATCGCGCGTGTGACCGAGGCAGCGGCGGGGGACCGCAAGATTGACTTGCTCCTTCTCGATTTGAATCTACCCAGACGAGATGGAACTGAAGTGCTCGCGCGTGTTCGTGGTCATTCAAGCCTTGCGAAAGTACCCGTACTTCTACTCACATCCTCCGATTCGCCACAAGACCGGGAGCGATGTCTAAACCTCGGCGCGAATGGATATTTCCGGAAGCCTAGCAATCTTGCCGCCTTCATGGAGATTGGAAAATTAGCAATAGATCTGATTGAGAAAACTAACTGAACGGCGTTACGTATCAGTGAATCATCACGCATGATGGATCGGAACCGCCGCCAGTCCAAACACGAAATACGACTTGACAAGAACGGAATAGCACGCGTGCAAACTCGTAACCGTTATGGCACGCCACTTGCTAACAGAAGAAAGATGGCAGCTGGATACGCCGGGCATCTCTGCGTAGACGATCCGCCCCACGCCTATCCGTCGGACGATGTCCCACCGCACATGGGAGTGAGCTCGCCAGCGATGGACTTTCGCGTCCTCTGTTTGGAGCGGCGCACTCTGGAAGACCGAATGGCTGCGGAACGATTCAGCCGAGAGTGGGACCCCTGCGCGTGTCAACAACTTTGAGACAGCCGGCGACGAAGTTTACTGAGTATCCTCGATTGTCGTGGTTGGCTTGTTGATCCAGACCTGGGTTGGCCTTCGGCACTCGCGAGAAACGACCCACCTCTGCTCGCCAAAACTGACCCACTCAGACCGCTGCCCCACAGGGCGTTTCGGCTGGCCGCGCCACGCGGCATTCGCCGCGGATCATAATGCCACACAAACTGGTTACAGGAAACAAGAGACTTACGCGCCAGCGGCGCCGATGATGTCGCCAGCCCCGCGCCACGCCACGTGGCAGAACCTGTTTTCGGCGTGGGCAACTCTAACTGAGCAGAGGTGGGTCATTTCTCGTGAGCGCCGAGGGTTGGCCGGGTGGGACTTCGGCGGACCCTTCGGGAAGCGTTCAGGGTGGACGATGTAGGCTGCATCAAGAACGGCTTGTCGCTTCCCAGTCCCTCAGACCAGCCACGGCACCACCAAGGACCTGCCCGGCGACGGGCCCGTTTAGACGCCGGAATCCAGGTCCGCCGCCTCAGTGGCGCCCTCCGCCTCATACTCATCCGCTCCCCACCGGCGCCCCGTTCCCCACGATTTTTAATATTTATCTCCCGCCCCCTCAACCACATGCAGACTGAACACTGTTCACCCCCCCCGCCCCATCCGCAACACAATCCACGGCGCATTCTAACCGGATGCCGCGCATCCAGCCCTCCCAAAGGAGGGGCGCCGCCCACCGCGCCCCCGCCGCCCCCACCCCCCCCCCCCCCCC
>JBBQYD010000219.1:0-8476 GCA_038209025.1 Verrucomicrobiota bacterium
GGTCGCTCGTCTTCAACGGCTCCGACGGGGCCCTGTTCTATGTAACCAACAATATCAGCGGCCCGGGCCGGTTGAGTTCAATCAACCCGAACGCCACCTTGCACCTGTCGGGCGTCAACTCCTACACCGGCTCCACCACGATCCGGAATGGCGGCACCTTGCAGCTCGGCGCCCCCTCCGCCATGCCCCCCCTCAGCTCCCTGATCCTTGGTGACACCGGCGGCTCCTCCATCGGTTCCGCCGATTTCGGCGATTATAATGTTGTCCTTGGTGGCCTCACCGTCGGCGGCAACCAGGCCAGTCCCAACACCATTACCCTCGCCGCCGGCCGCAACCTCACCATCAACGGCAACCTCACCGTCGGCAACACCGGCGCCACCGGCGCCCGCTCCATTCTCAACTTCAACGCCCTCGGTGCCTCCCTCACCGTCAACACCAACGGCGGCTTCATCCAGGTCGGCCTCTCCACCGCAGGCACCGGCGCTTCCCCCAACAATGCCAACTGCAATCTGACCGGCATCGACGTCTTCACCGCCAACCTCGGCCCCGCCGGCCTCATCCGCGTCGGCGAAATCAACAACAACACCGGTAACAACTTCCCCGTCAGCGTCCTCCGGTTCGCCCCCTCCACCACCGTCAACGCCGGTTCCATCAGCGTTGGCGTCGGCGGCAAAACCATTCTCCCCGAACTCCACTTGGGCAGCCTCACCAATATCCTCAACGTCGATTCCCTCAACGTCGGCAACGGCAATAACCGCGACTCTGGCAAACTCGTGTTCGAGAGCGCCGTGGGCTCGGTTCGCGTGCGTGGTTTCGGCGGCGATGCCACCCGCGCCAACCTGAACATGCTCGTTGGCTCCGCCACCACCAGTGCCCTGTCCACGAACACCTGCGATCTGACTGGGCATTATGCTGACCTCCTGCTCGACTCCTTGGTCCTCGGCGGCCAGGCCGGGCGTGTCGGCAATTGGACAAACTACTTCGGGTTCGATCAAGGCATCCTGGATGCCACTAGCGTATCAGTGTCCAAAGCTTGCCGCACTGGCACTGTCGGAGCTTCCCTCATGCATCTTGGCGGCGGCACGGTGAACTTCGGCACCCTGGCACTGGCCTCGAGCAGCGCCGCCGCGACTTTGGACGTCACCGGCGGCCAGGTTTCGGTGGCCAGCGACATCACCAAGACCGGAACCGGCCTTGGGACCATTCAGGTAGCCAACGCCTCCCTGCTGGTCAAAGGGCGCATCGCCAGCACAAACAACCCGATGAACACGGTCACGCTCGACGGCGCCACGTTGAGTGTCGGACGCCTCATCGGCTACAGAAATCCGACCTCCGCACTCGTGGCGGCTGGCAGCCTCAGCCTCTCTGGAACCTGCACCATCGCCCTCACCGGCACGAACTACGTGGTGGGCCAGTTCCCATTGATCAGCTATGTCGGCAGCATCGGCGGCTCAGGTTTCGGTGCCCTCAGCACCTTCACTCGGCCGCCCGGAGTCTCGGCTACACTTGTGGACAATTCGGCTAACCAGACCATTGACGTGAACATCACCGCCGCTCCGCCGCTGGGGCCGAAGGCGAGCCTTGGCCTCGTGTCGGGCGTCGGCTCCATGACTCTCTGGTGGCAGGACTTGGGCATGATTCTGCAAACCAACTCGGTGAGCGTCGCCAGTCCGGCGGATTGGTTCACCTATCCGGGTTCAACTTCGGTAACGAATCTGTTGCTGACCGTTGATCCCAATCAGACAAACGTCTATTACCGGTTGGTCTATCCGTAGCCCGGGAGAAGGATTGCTGGTTTTGACCGGCCGGGAGGAGGGGTTCTCCCGGCCTTTGTTTATCGCGATGCACTGTTTAACAATCAAATCGGGATTTCCGCTGCTGCTGAGCCTCCTCCTGGCGGCGGCGATCCACGCTGACACCTACACATTGGTGTTGCAGCCGACGAATGGCTTCCGCATCCCGGCGATTATCGGCGCCAGCGGGAGCATCGATAGCGTGAAGGGTTTCAGTGCTTTCGATTATTTCGAATGGTTCGGCATCACCCACCATCGATACTGGTTCAAACCTTCATTCTCGTCTCTTAACCCAACCGGTGGAGTTCAAAATCTGGCTGGGTTTGACACTGCGGCAACTGCGGTGCGCGCCAATCCCTGGCGCCAAGGCACCGCGACCGACGTCTATTTCGATTGGAACCGGTTCAACTCCGAGTTTGACGCGAACCAGCGTTACGTTTTTCAGCGGTTCCGCCAACTGGGCATCGTGCCGATGATGTGCAACACGGTGTTTACCGGCCAGGACCCGCTGGCCGATTGGGGCAACAAGTTCCAGTATTGGAAGTTCTGGTACGCGTATGTCTATTTCTTCGCCTCGCAGTATGACATAACCCTGTACGAGTTCCGCAACGAGGCCAACGCGTGGGGCAGTTACGCGCAATGGGAGTCGCATTGGCTGGTCTGCGCGGATGCCATGCGCAAGGCGATGGCCGATGTAAACCGGAACTACGGCAAAAGCCTCGTGCTGCAACTATGCGGGCCCACGATGCCGGGACCTTACTGGGATTACAAACTTCCCGATCCAACCGCCGATATCCACGGATGGGGCAGTGTCGCCTGGGCAAAGATCCATACCGACATTTACGGCAACGAGGATCCCTCGATCTGGAATTTTGGCATGTATGATTATCATCGCTATCGCACAGATGGCGCCCAAACCGAGACCGAAATTGCGACCTTGCGGCGGAACATCGCGAATGCCAGCAACGCGCCAAACGCCACCATCCCGCTGGTGATCAGCGAATACAACACCAGCACGGGAGCCAACTTCGAAAGCAAAGGTCTGGATACCGAGGACCTTAACTACGGGATCAACCTGGCGCAGATGCTCCAGGCCACGGCCACGCTCGGCCCAAGTGGCCTGGGCGATGAGGGCGGTTTATTCCTCTTCAAACTGGGTGCCCGGGATGGTTCCACCCCCGTTCTGCAAAACAAGACCGCTTACGTCAGCAACCGTGGCGATTATAACTATGGGGGGATCACTCGCGGTGGCGTGTGTTTCCAGATGTATGCGCGCCATTTCCGCGGCGGCAAGCCGCTGCTCGGATGCCTGACCAGCACCGGTGCCAGCAGCAAACGACGGGCAGTGGCGGTTCGCGATCCGTCCACCCGCGCTTATTACGTCTATTTCTCGAATATGAACGGCACCTCGGCCACGGCCGTCCTCGATTTAAGCGCCCTCGACGTGGAACCCGGCGCTCCGGTAACCATCCAGCGGGTGGACGCCACCAACACTGGCCAGATTACTGATTACCTGGCCGTGGACGCCGCCCGGAAGGTGACTTTCACCGCCCCTCATGCCTCGGCCTTCCTGGTTTGGATTCCTGAGGCAAGTTCCGCTCGAACCGTCGTCGATCGCCCCCCCACCAACGACACTTACCTCATCCTCGGCCTGCCCGTTCAGAACCACGGCGCGGAACCAAGCATGAAGGTCTCTTTGCACCATTCCACGCCAACGGAACGGCGGCTGGCCTTTATGCAGTTCAGTTTGGCCGGGCTGGCGGGCGGGAACCGTTACCTGTTGCGCCTGGCCGGGCGCAACGCCGGAATTGATCCGGAAGTTCGGGAGATCCTCCATCTTTATGGCTGGCCGGGGGGAGCTTGGTCAGAAACAAACCTCACCTGGGCCGCGGCGCCGGGCGTCGGGAAGTATTTTACGACCACCAACGCCATGGCCGCTACCACCGGCCTGGGCAGCATGACGGACATCGAGGACAACCATGGGGGGGTGACCAAAGGCACCGGTCTGGGGCTTCATGGAAAATTTCTCGGCCCGATCTCCTTCTTTTCAACGGAATGGAAAACCAACTTCCTGGATGTCACCGATTACGTTCGGTCGCTCATGGCCTCCAACCATGCCTCTGCCAGCTTCATCGTGGCCCGGGTCGTCCGCTACGACGTGAATCAATTCAGCAATGCGACCTACTACACCAAGGGCATCTACGACACCGACGGACGCCTGGTGGAAATCGCCACCAAAGAAAATGGGACGCCCGAATTGCGCCCCGCGCTCGTCGTGTTTAACGATCCGCAAACCGCGCCCGTCCTCACTTCGGTGGCGGATCAACGTATCAATGTTGGCGCGACTTTGACGCTTACCAATACGGCCACCGACGCGGAATCGCCGCCGCAGACGTTGACCTTCAGCGAGATTGCCGGCCCGACGAACGCGCAGATTAACCCAGCCAGCGGTGTGTTTTCCTGGCGGCCCGCCGTGGGCCAAGCCGATAGCACCAACCTTGTGTTTTTGGCGGTTGCGGACAACGGCGTGCCGCCCATGTCGGCCACACGAAGTTTCAAGATCTTCGTCAACCCCGTGGCCAGGCCGACGCTGAATGTGCAGGCGTGGAGCGCCACCGCACTGGCCCTCGTCGTTAACGGGCAGGTCGGCCCGGACTATTGTCTCTACGCCTCGTCCAATCTGGTGGATTGGAGTTTATTGCAAGCGACAACACCAGCGGTGTTGCCGTGGCAGTTTACCGACCCGCAAAGCACGAATTCAAACGAGCGATTCTACCGCGTCCGAATCGGGCCGTAACCTGATGAAACTTCGTCTCGTCCGTCTCCACCAGATGAAAAACTATTATGATGCTTTCGAAACAAACAAATCCAGTCCGGGCAATACCGGCGTTCATTAAGATCAATCTTCCCGTCTTGGCGTGGGTTGTCGTTCTGGGGTTTGGTATTTGTCCACGGCTTGGCGGTGCTGAACTGCATGTGTCCACCACGGGAAACGACAGCAACGCCGGGTCAATGGCAAAACCGTTTCGGACCATCTCCGCCGCCGCGCAGAGGGCGCACCCCGGCGACGTGATCACCGTTCATGCCGGCACTTATCGCGAGCGCATCGATCCGCCGCGCGGCGGCGAGTCCGACGCCAAGCGCATCGTCTATCAGGTGCCGAAGGGCGAAAAGGTGGAGATCAAAGGCTCGGAGGTGATCAAAGATTGGGTGAAGGTGCGGGACGATGTCTGGAAAGCGATGGTGCCGAACACCCTTTTCGGGGGCTTCAATCCCTACAGCGACCTGATCCGCGGCGATTGGTTCAGCCGCCAGGGACGGGATCATCACACCGGCGCGGTTTATCTGAACGGTGACTGGCTGACCGAAGCGGCCAAACTGGAGGAAGTGCTCATGCCGGCAGGCACGGCGCCGGCGTGGCTCGGCGGCGCGGGTGGGGGCTATCTGCTGAACGTGGCATGGCTGCGGCCCGGCGAGGCATCCGGGGACGCCGGGCGGATTCCGGCGGCAGGTTTCGCCGCCAAGAACGGGACGCGAAACGCGGCCTGCTCGGAAGGCGGCGAGTGCCTCGGCTTCATTTCGCCTGGCGATTGGGTTCGCTATGAGCGCATGGACTTCGGCCCGCGCGCCGAGCAAATGGAGATTCGCGCCGCCTCGGCCTCGGACGGCGGAATCATCGAGCTGCGATTGGGCACGCCGGACGGCGAACTTCTCGGAACGTGCCAGATTCCCAACACCGGTGGCTGGCAGACCTGGTCATCGTTCAAACCCAAGATCAAGCCGTTAATCGGCATCAAGACGCTCTGCCTGGTATTCAAGGGGCGGAAGCAGCCGGTGTCAAATTCCGCGCTGAACCCTCAATTGTGGTTCGCCCAGGTCGGCGCGACGAACACCACGATCTGGGCGCAGTTCAAGGGCGTGAATCCGAACGAACAACTCGTCGAGATCAACGTGCGGCAGACGATCTTCTACCCGGCAAAGCCGGGCCGGAACTTCATTACCGTCCGTGGTTTCACGATGCGCCACGCGGCCACGCCGTGGGCGCCGCCGACGGCGGAACAAATCGGCCTGATCGGCACGCATTGGAGCAAGGGCTGGATCATCGAGAACAACGTTATCAGTCACTCGGTGTGCTCGGGCGTCGCGCTCGGCAAACACGGCGATGAATTTGACAACACGTCGGCGAACACCGCCACCGGCTACGTCAAAACCATCGAGCGTGCCCATGCCTACCCTATCGCGTGGACGAAGGAGAATATCGGCTCCCACATCGTCCGAAACAATACCATCTCCCACTGCGAACAAGCCGGCATCGTCGGCAGCCTCGGCTGCGCGTTCAGCACGGTGACGGGCAACGTCATCCACGACATCCACGTCCGGCGGTTGTTCAGCGGCGCGGAGATGGCGGGGATTAAATTCCACGGGGCGATTGATACCGAGATCAGCCGCAACCACATCTACCGCACCTGCCGCGGCCTCTGGCTGGATTGGATGGCGCAGGGCGCACGTGTTGCCGGCAATCTGTTTCACGGAAACAGCGTCGAAGACGTCTATCTGGAGGTAAACCACGGTCCGTTCCTGGTGGACAACAACATCTTTCTGTCAACCCTGGCGCTAAGGGACCTATCGGAGGGCGGTGCTTATGCCCACAATCTATTTGTCGGAACGATCGTGAGCGCGCAAGAACCCGGCCGCAAAACCCCGTATCATCCCGCCCATACGACCGCCATTGCCGGACTGGCCAAAATCACCGGCGGCGACCACCGCTACTTTAACAATCTGTTTGTCGGGGGCAGTGAGGTGGTCGCGAAAGACCGGATGAGTGGCGGTCTCCGAATGGGGATGAATGGCCACGGGCTTTGGGTCTATAACGCCCGCGAGTTTCCGCTGCAGACCGGCGGCAATGTCTTCGTGGCCGGCGCGAAGCCTTGCACCAATGACTTATCGGCGCCAGTCGTTTCAGCCTTTGATCCGGCCATTAATCTTACGGAAACGGCCGATGGCTTCCACCTCGAAATCACGCTTGATCAAACGTGGTCAACGGTGCAGAAACGCCAGCTCGTGACCACCGAGTTGCTGGGGAAGGCGATGATTCCGCAAGCGGCCTTCGAGAACGCCGATGGCACGCCGCTGAAGATCGACACCGACTATTTCGGCAAGCCGAGGAACTCGGCGAATCCGACCCCCGGCCCGTTCGAGAAGTCCGGAACCGGGGCGCTATCACTCCAGCTTTGGTAGCCAAAGGAAAGCACCATGAGAAACACGATGCTCGCCCTCACCGCCCTGCTGCTGGTACCGCTGGCTGTAACACAGGCCAACCCCCTTTTCAGCCCGGCGTCCTCGGGCGTATCGGCGCCGGAGACCTCGCGCCCCAACATTAACTGGCTATTCCTCGCGCCCTGCGGAAACGGAACGCCGTGCGCGGCCAGTCCGGCACCCCAACTTCCAAATCCTGAGGCTACCCTGCGGACGCTTAAGGCTGGCTGGGAGAAGCCGGCGCGCACTTTCAAGCCGCATACGCGGTGGTGGTGGCCCGGTAACGCCCTCACCAAGACCGACATCACCTGGCAACTCGAGCAAATGGCGGCCCAAGGCATCGGAGGCGTCGAAATCATGAGCGCCTGGAAGATGTATGAGCGGGGGAATGTAGAATACCTCACCCCGGAATTTCTGGCCTTGGTCAAACACGCGGTGGCAGAGGCGAAGCGCGCTGGACATCGAAGTGGCCATCACGTTCAGTCCCGGTTGGAGCTTCGGGGGCTCGTGGGTGCCAAAGGAAGATCAAAGTAGAGTGCTGTGCCTCGGAACGCTGGACCTGACGGGTGGAGCCGAGTTTACCGGCAAACTCCCGCAGTCGGGCAATCGACCCGTGGCTGGAAAAGCCAAAGGCCGGGGGAAAGCGGAACGCGAGGACCACGCTGCCGCCGCGGCCGAACCCGCCTCCTTGGTGGCGGTCGTGGCCGGCAGACTGGGGACGAACGATCAACTGGAGGCTGGTTCGCTCACCGTCCTCACAGACTTGGTGAAGCCCGGCAGCGCTACGATCACCTGGCCGGTCCCGGCCGGCCAGTGGCGGCTAATGGCGTTCTGGCTGAAGTTCACCGGCCAGGAGTGCCAGGCTCAAAGCGCCAAGCCCCGGCGCGGGTGATCGATCACTTGAATCAAGGGGCCGTGCAGCGCTATTGTGATTACCTGGGCGGCGCCTTGAACCAGACGGTGGGCGACGAATTCGGTAAAACGATCGACTCATTCTTCTGTGATAGCTTTGAAATCCACCCCCTGCCGAAATCTTTGCTTTGGAGCACGGATACGTTGGCCGGATTCAAACAGCAGATCGGCTACGATTTAACGCCTTATTTGCCAGCCATCTGGTACGACCTCGGATCGGTGACTCCGCGGGTGCGTTATGACCTGGGAAACTATCTGCATCACTTGGGCTTGCGCACCGTTTTCAAAACCTTCAACGATTGGTGCGACTCCCACCAAGTCCAGGCGCGCATCCAGCCGCATTACCGGTTCACCGAGGAACTCGTGCAGGGCGCCGGTTCCACCGCGCGGCCGGAAACCGAAGTGACCACGGCCCGCTTCGAGCCCGTGGCCGACCCGCGCAAGGCAACCGCATCCGGCGCCCGATTTTACGGACGCGATATTGTCTCGGCTGAATCCTATACCTTCATCCACCC
>JBBQYD010000220.1:0-8417 GCA_038209025.1 Verrucomicrobiota bacterium
GATGAACCTGACGGCATGCTCGGTATATTGGGTTGTCAGTTGTTCCTGATCGCTGGCGGTGACTTTCGGGTTGAGCACTTTGTCACCCTGTATCAGCGGCAGATCGGGATAACTGCGTTTGCCGGTGCGGACCTGCTCCGGATGGAAAGGCCACATGTCATTCGAGTAAGGCAGACCGTAATAATCATCAAAGCCGTGATGCACCGGCAGGAACTGCGGCGCGTCACCCAGGTGCCATTTCCCATAAATCGCGGTGGCGTAGCCGCGTTGCCTGACCAGTTCAGCGATCGTCATCTCAGCGTGGCTTAAGGCCACCCGGCTGCGTGGGCCCAACGCGCCGTGGATGCCAATCCGGTTCGGGTAGCAACCGGTCAGCAACGCGGCGCGAGAGGCACTGCACACGGCTTGCGCCACATGAAAATTGCGGAAGGCGCGCCCCTCGGACGCCAGCCGGTCCAAGCTGGGAGTCCGGATGCCCTGGACCCCGAACGTCCCAATATCGGCGTAACCCATGTCATCGGTGAAAATAAGGACGATATTGGGAAGCTTGGTCTTGATCACGGAAGCCGCTGGCAGAGTGCCCAAGCCAAGGCTCAAGCACAGAAGCGTGAATCCAGCCCAACTCACAACTGACTTCGGGTGTGCGCGCATGTCGATGATGATGAGGGCACGCGAGCGAGAAACAAGCCTGAAGGCGCATCGTTTCGGGGAAACCGGGGCAACGCCTGGTGGTTTTGCCTGCCGCAAAGATTAACAAACTGTAATCCCGCCGTGCGGGGTCTGTTCACGTTCCTGTGGTCTATTGCTTATAGAAAACGGGCTCAACGCGAGCCAGAAACGAAACAACGCAGAAGAACAGAACATCATGAAGAAGAACATACTTGTCGCAATCATCGCAACCGCCCTGCTGGCCACCGGCATGGCCTTCGCCCAAACCGGACAGGCTGGTGGCCGCGGCCAGGCCAGGGGATATGCGGCGCCCCCGCAATCGCAGGAGGAACGCGCGGCGCGTCAGGCCTCGTGCTTGGAGAAAAACGGCGGCGTGTGCCCCCAGAACGGCGGCCAGGAGTGCAAAGGGCCCGGCAACGGCGCTGGCAAAGGTGCGCGGAAAGGCCTGCGCGACGGCACCGGTCCCCGCGCCGCGGATGGCACGTGCCCCCTGGGCAAAACGCCCGCTAAAAAGTAGCCGTCAACACCTGTGAGCAGCGGTTCAGGCAGGACGAAAGTCTGCCTGGATCGCCTCAGGGTGAGGTGATCTCGCTGCGCTCCGGCAGTTGCAGTTCGAACGCAGTCCAGCCGGGGCGGCTCTCTTTCAGCTTCAAGTCCCCCTGGTGGGCGCGAACAATCTCGCGGGCAAGGCTCAGGCCAAGGCCCACCCCGTCCAACCGCCGGTTGCGCGCCGCGTCGCCCCGATGGAAGCGTTCAAAGAGCTTGGCCCGCGTTTGGGCTGGAATGCCCGGGCCGGCGTTGCCTACTTCGAGAAAGACCCAGTGGTCCCGCGCCTCGAGCTGGACGCGGATTCTCCCCCGGGGTTCGTTGTGCTTTACGGCATTGCTTAACAGGTTGAATAACGAAGCCTGGAGCAACGAGCGATCGGCCCGCACCATCGCCGCGGTGCCCAGGTTGATCTCCAGAATCAAGTGCTGCTCCGCCGCCAGGAGCCGAACGTCTTCCAGCAAATCCTTCAGCATCGCTGCCAGGTCCAGTTCCTCCAGATCCAATTTGAGCTGGCCCGCATCCGCACGCGCCAGCAGGAGCAAACTTTGGACAATGGACTTGAGGCGATGGGTTTCTTCGAGCAGGTTGCTGAACACCTGCTGCTCCCGGGACCCCGGAGACGCGGCTTGCAGGGCGTTCTCCAACTCACCATGCATGATCGTGAGCGGCGTTTTGAGTTCGTGGGAAGCGTCCGCACTGAACCGAATCGCCTGCCGAAAGCTCGTTTCGAGGCGATCCATCATGCGATTGAGCACCAGGATGACGCGGTCGATTTCCGGGTCTTCATGGGAAGTGGGGATGCGCTGATCGAGTCCCCGTGAAGTGACCGTCTCGGCGGTTTCGGCGATGGTTTTGAGGGGACCCAGGGCGCGGCCGCCAACCAGCCATCCGCCGAGGCCAATGAGTGCCAAAGCGATTGGCAAGGCGATAAGAAAACCGTTGCGCAGATGGCCGAGCTCGCCCTGCACTTCCGCAAAATTGACTCCCAGCACCAGCGTCGTGTCGTCCACTCCAAACACCCCCAACCGCCAGGCCGAGGCTTTGGTTTCGACCGTCAGGAAGCGAGGTGTGGTGGTGAAAGCGAGGGCCCCCGGACCACGGCCCCGCCCGGGACTGCCTTTGCCCATGCCGCCCGGCCCGGGACCTCCACCGCCCGCCCAGGGAGGTCCACCTCCGGCATCCGGCGGACGGAGCGATTCCTCGCCCGAGCGGGTAATTCCTGGTTTCCTGGGGGCCGTCAGGCCCAGCGCGGCAGTATCCAAGTCCGCGGGCCAATGCGGCGAACGATACCCGGGCACACCTGAGCTGTCCGTGATTTGGAGTATCACGTGTTCTTTGCGCTCCTCCCCGAAGGTGAATTCCAAGGCGCTGGTCAGCCGCTCGGAACTCGGACGATTCATAAACCAGCCCGGGTGCCGGGCGCTCAAGGACCGGATTTCCCGGTCCACCCCGTCCAGCCGCTGCTGGTAAATCAGGAGCCATGCCGCCGCGCCAAACCCGGCCAGGACCAGGCCTGAGGTCAAGGTGGACAACAACGCGATTTTCAGCCGAAAAGGCAGCGCTTTCATGCGTCCGGGTTGACGCGGTAGCCCACGCCACGAATGGTCTCGATCAATTTGACGGAGGCGTCCCCGTCGATTTTCTTGCGCAACCGCTGAATATAGACATCCACCAGATTGGTGCCGGGATCAAAGTTGTAGCTCCAGACCTGTTCGCAAATCTGGACGCGCGTCAGGACGCGGCCGGGCGAGCGGAGCAGATACTCAAGCAAAGAGAACTCCCGGGCCGTTAATTCGACCGGGCTTCCGCCACGGGTGACCTCGTGTTTAACCAGGTCCATCAAGAGGTCCCCAACGGAAAGCAGGCTCTGAGACGTGCCCGCCGAGCGGCGCGCAACCGCATGGATGCGCGCAATCAGTTCCTCAATGAAAAATGGTTTGGTCAGATAGTCGTCAGCCCCGAGGTTGAGACCCTCGAGACGCTCGTTGAGTTCGCTGCGCGCAGTCAGCAGGATGATGGGCAGCGTGATTTTGCGCTCGCGCACATTTCTTAGAATGCTCAGTCCATCCTTGCCCGGCAGCATGATGTCCATAACGGCCACATCGTAAGGCCGGGTGGTCGCAAATTCGAACCCCTCGTCTCCGTGATGGCAGACATCCACAACGAACCCCTGCGCCTCCAGCCCTTTCCTAACGAAGGAAGCGATCTTTCTTTCATCCTCGACGACCAGCACTTTCATAAGGGGCGGCGGCCGGTTTGACGGGCCTGACCGACCATCGCAGCCGCCCGGCCAAAAGAGCCCAGGTTGGCCACTTGCGCATAACCCAACCGCTTCAACTTGCGTTGGGCAAACGCACTGCGCCCGCCGCTGAGGCAATGCACCAGCACCGGCCGCGTTTTGTCAGGCAGTTTCCGCGGCGCGTCCGACTCCAGCTCCGAGAGGGGGATGTTGATCGCACCCGGCACGCTCCCGCCACGGAATTCGTCCGGGTTTCGCACATCCACCACGAGGGCGCCGTCCCTGAGCATGGCTTGCGCCCGGTCGGCGGAAACGAGGCTCATCCGTTTAAGAGCGAACACCCCCGCCACGACGGCGACCACGACCATTGCGAATATCCAGTCCATATTTCTTATCCGTGCGGTTTAATCCAGACAGGCCGGTTCAAGAGACTCGCACCCGGACCTGCTTGCCTGCCGCGCTGGTTGATGAAGGTCCATCGTGCTCACCGCAAAGGCCAAGGTCAACCTCTCAACTCTCCTCCGAAGTTCCCCGGGTGGCGTTCGCAGGAGCACCGCAGCTGCCGGGCTTATCCAGGCAATCCCGCACAACCTGAGCTAGAACCGCGGTTTCGTAAGGCTTCGGCAAATAGACCACTCCCGCCTGGTTGGGCACGCCAGCCTGGACCATCTCGGCACTGTAACCGCTTGAAACCACGGCTTTCAAACCAGGCTTCAGCGCTTGAAGGTGCGCCGTCAACTCCATGCCGGTCATGCCTTCCGGCATGACCATATCGGTGAGCAGCAGGTCCACTTGCCCGCCATGCACTTGCCAGACACTCATGGCTTCCTGTCCGCTGCCCGCTTCATGCACAAGATAGCCCAACTTGCGCAACATCTTCCCGATCAACCGACGCACCGCCACCTCATCTTCCACCAGCAGAATGGTTTCCTTGCCGTGCGCGAGCGGTTTCGCGGCGGCGGGCTCCACGGCCTCCACGAGCGGTTGGGAGAGGGCTGGCAGAAAAATCCGAAACGTCGTGCCGACATCGATTTCACTATCCACCTCCACCCAGCCTTTGTGCTGTGCCACGATGCCGTGAACCGTGGCCAGACCCAAACCGGTCCCCTGCCCCACTTCCTTGGTGGTGAAGAACGGCTCGAATATCCTTTTCAAGGTCGCCGAGTCCATGCCGCAGCCGGTGTCCGACACCGCGAGGCATAGGAATTGGCCTGAGTCATGGTTTGCGACTTGCCCCGCCCGCTTCACGCCAGGTTCCACCAGCGCGGTGCTGATGGTGATTCGCCCGCCTTTGGGCATGGCATCACGGGCATTCACCACCAGGTTCATCAAAACCTGTTCGAGCATTCCGGCATCCGCCTCAACCGGCGGCAACCCGCTGCGCCCATCAAACCGCAGATCTAGGTGCTCGCCAATCAACCGCGTCAGCATCTTGAGCAGGTTGACCACGATTTCGTTCAGGTCCAACGGTTTGAGGGCCAGCACCGAACGCCGGCTGAACATCAATAGTTGCCGGGTGAGACTCGCGGCGCGCCGCGCTGCCAGGTCCAGGTCCTTCAGCACCAAGTGGGTTTCGCCGTCCAAACCGGGGTTCATCTGCAACAACCCCAAATGCATCATGAACGCGGCGAGAATATTGTTGAAATCGTGAGCTACCCCGCCCGCCAACTGCCCAATAGCCTCAAGCTTCTGCGCCTGCCTGAGTTGTGCCTCCAAACGCTTGCGCTCGGTGATGTCCCGGTCCATGCCGCGGTAGCCTCTGAACTCGCCGTCAGGTCCCAAAACCGGCGCCCCGCTGGACTCGAGCACAACTTCCCTCCCATCCTTGTGCTGGTTGATGTTCTCGAGGCCGGAAAACGATTCCCTTTTCGAGGCAATTTCACGAAAGCCGGCGGCGACGCGCTGGGCCTCCGCCGCCGGCATGAAGTCGAACGGAGTCTTGCCCAGCACTGCGTCGGGCGCGTACCCCAGGAGATCGTAAACCCTGGGGCTGGCATAGGTGTAGCGCCCCTCGGCATCGACTTCCCAGAGCCAGTCATAACTCGTTTCCACCAGGCTGCGATAACGCTCCTCGCTGTCACGCAGGGAAGCTTCAGCCGCCTGCCGCCCGCGCCGCACGCCCGCATCGCGCAGGCTGCGCTCAATGGCGGGAGCCAGCCTCGTCAAACTATCCTTCAACACGAAGTCCCAGACCCCCAGCTTGAGCAGTTCGACAGCTCGCTCTTCGCCCAGGCTGCCAGAAATCAGGATCACCGGCCGGTCAGGCATTTGCTCCTGAATGAGCCGCAACGTGTCCTGGAAATTCAGTTTTGGCACGTTGTAGTCAGTGAGAACGAGATCCCAGCTCGCGTCCTCAAGCGCCGCGTTGAGCTCCTCCAGGTTGACCACACAATGGCAGCGGCCGAGCAATCCATGCTGCTGAAGGCAGCGCGTGATGAGCCGAAAATCAGCCTGGTTATCCTCAATGATCAGAATGTTCAGCGGTGAGTTCATGCTTTTCATTCATCCGGGGGCCTCGTTCGTAACCATCCAGTATATTCCCAATCGCGCCACCGTCTCCGCAAATTCCCCAAAGTCCAGCGGCTTGCGGACAAAGCTGTTGGCGCCGCTGCCGTAGCTGCGCAGCCGGTCCCGCTCATCGTCGGAGGAAGTCAGGATGACAACCGGGAGCAGGCGGGTGCGGGGGTCGGCGCGCAGCCGTTCCAGCACCTCCAGTCCATTGAGACGTGGCAGGTTTATATCCAGCATGACGACGGCCGGCAGGCCCGCCCCTGCCCTGGCCGCGAAGTCGCCTTGCTGGAACAAATAATCAAGCGCCTGCTGGCCATCGCGCACCACGTCCACCTGGTTGGCGAGGTTGATTCTGCGCAACGCGCGCAGGATGAGCAGTTCATCCTGGCGCTGATCTTCCACCAGTAGAATGGTCTTTACTTTCACGACTTGTCCTTGGAATCCCCCCCCGGCGACGGCAGGATCACACCGAACGTTGCGCCCCGGCCAGGCGTGGCGTCGGCCCGGATCTCGCCGCCATGCCGATGCACGATGCGCTGCACGGTGGCCAGGCCGATGCCGATCCCTGGAAACTCCTCCTCCCGGTGCAGGCGTTGGAACGGCTGGAACAGCCGGGCGGCATATTTCATGTCAAAACCCGCGCCGTTATCGGCGATGCAGAAGCTCTGTCCCGGGCCATCCTGGCAGCCATGAACCCGGATCTTCGGCTGCGGCGTCCGGGCGGTGTATTTCCAGGCGTTTTCCAGCAGGTTCGTCAGCACCACTTTGAGCATGCCGGGGTCTCCCCGGACACTCAAGCCTGGCTCCACGGTCCAAATGACACCACGCTCCGGCTCGGCCTCGGAAAGCTCGCACAGGATCTCCCCGGCAAGGCCGGAGATGTCCACCGTGGCGCAGCGCAGTTCACCAAGCGTGCAGCGCGAGAGCCGCAAGAGGCCGTCAATCAGTTCACCCATCTGGCGGCTGCCCAGTTTGATCTCCTCCAGGTAGCCGCGCGCCGCTTCTGGCAAGGCGGCCCCATAATCCTCCAACAACGCATGGCTGAAGCCGCTCATCGCCCGCAGGGGAGCCCGCAGATCATGGGAGACAGCGTACGAAAAGGCGTCCAACTCCTGGTTCGCGGCGCGCAATTCAGCGGTGCGTTCCTTCACCCGTTGCTCCAATGTGCGGCTCGATTCCAGGATCGCCTGCTCGGTCCGTCGGCGCTCGGTGACATCCTGCACGAACCCGTGCCACAGGATGCTGCCATCCGGTTCGCGATGCGGCACAGAGTGGCCCTCCACCCAAAGCTCGCCTTTTTGCGGATGCCGCACGCAAAAGGTGTCCCGCCAGGGACTCATGGTGCGCGCCGACTCAGCGATGCTCTTCTGGAGATTGCCCAGGTCTTCCGGGACTATCCGGGAGAACACGGTTGAAAAATCCTCCCGCACATCCTCAGGATGCACGCCATAAAGCTGCTCGATGGCCGGCGTGGCAAAGGGCATGCTGACCGCGCCATCCGGCCGCAGCCGAAACGAGCAAATCATGCCAGGAACCGTGGCGGCGATATTGGCAAGTTGGTCCTGGAGTTCAAGGCGTTGACGCAGGACTTCCTCGGCGGCTCGACGATCCGATATGTCGAAATGGGTCCCCAAAAAACGCAGCGCGCGGCCGTCCGCGGCGCGGGCCATCACCTTGCCTCGATCCTGAATCCACTTGTATGAGCCGTCTTTGCAGCGGAGGCGGTATTCAGTGACATATTCCTCGGCTTGACGTGCTAGATGCCTTTGAAGCTCCAACTTGACTCGCGCCAGATCCTCCGGATGAACCCGGGTCTCCCATTCCGAAAGCGCGCCACCAACCTCCTCAGGCTCGAAACCCAGCATTGTTTTCCATCGGTCACTAAAGAAGACCTTGTTGGTCTGCAAATCCCAATCCCACACTCCATGGCCAGCGCCTTCCAAAGCAAATTTCCAGCGCTGTTCCAGGTCTTGAACCCGCTGCGCGCCAGCTTCCAACTCACGGAAGTAACGATCAAGCGCGAACCATAGCAGGAGCGCGGTCACCAAGATGAAACACCAGCCTTTGACATCCTCCAGCGCAGCCAGCCACTCCGGGTTTCGAACCAAACGATGAAGCAGCCAACCGGAAAGCAGAATCCAGGCACAACCCAGGACGGCGTACCATACCGCGATTCTTAGCGCCAGCCTCGGCACCGGTGCCAAAGGCGGCGGGGACGCCTCACTCACCGTGACGTTTAAGTTAGTCATAGCCTTTCCCGCGACGCTGGGGCCGACACCGATTAGCCTACCGGGACTGCGCATTTGCCAAGGAAACGCAGAGTCTGGTTGCAGCCAGCCACAAACAGGGACTGAGGAATAATAGTGGAAGCGCCGCATCAGTGTCACGCTCAAACATGAAAGGAAACTTGGGCTGCAGCGCGTATGCATGAAGGGGTTTTCACAACTTT
>JBBQYD010000221.1:0-8406 GCA_038209025.1 Verrucomicrobiota bacterium
GCTCGCGAAAAAAATCGGTTTTGTTCGTGGTGATGGCATTGATGAAATGGACGCGTTCGTCCTCGCCTTGAGGCGTGTTGAACAAATGATCCTGATACTCCTCCAGCGTGTTGAGTCCCAGCACCCGGATCCGCCGTTGCAACCGGCTCTGCAACAACGGCAGTTTGGCGTCCGACATCTTGATGCCGAGCTCGCCGGTGATGTAGCGGCACAATCGCGCATAACCTGCCGGCGAGAGGTCGGACTTCACAGGTGTTTCTTGACTGGCATTCATGGCTCGCTCCCGCAACGGATCGGGCTCTGAGGCCGCGCGGTCTCACGGTTGAAGTCCGGCACCGCCTCCTCGACTTCAATCAACCTTGCGCGCGTGCAAGGCCCGACTACCAGGATTCTGCCCTTGCCTGGCCTCACGCCGCAACCGCCGCCTCGGTGGGGGCCGCGTTGCGTTCAATGAGAGCCGCGTCCTTGGAAGAGAACACCTGGTTGATGTCCAGGATGATGATGAATTCATCACCCCGCTTGCCCATGCCTTGGATCAATTCCGTCCGCCAGCGCATGGCGATGCGCGGCGGCGGATTGATCTGGCCAGGTTCCAGCTCGATGACTTCATGCACACTGTCGGCGATGCCGCCAATGACGGTCGTCTCACCATCAAGTTCCAGTTCCATGACGACGATGCGGCTGTTGATGGTGTCCGGTGTCGGCGCCAGGCCAAATTTGAGCCGCAGGTCCACCACGGGGATGGCTTTGCCACGGACGTTGACCACGCCGCGCATGTAATCCGGCGCGGTGGGGACTTTCGTGATTTGGGGGAGTTCCAGCACCTCGCGCACCTGCGCAACGTTGATGGCGAACAATTCGTCACCCAGCTTGAACGTGATGTATTGACCGGTTTCAGTAATGATGGTGCTCATAGGATTTGCTCCGGGTCTCTCAATAGCTGGTGAATTCCTTGTCTTGCGCGTCGCCGTGACCATTGCCATTGCCGACCTTGGCGTCCAGTTCAATGGACGGACCGGCGGGCTTGGTGGCGCGGGCCTTGGGGGCTTGCAGTTGCGCGACCGGGGCGGCCTTCTTCGCAGCGGGTGCCTTGTTCGATTGTCCGTTGGTCGGGGAAACCACGGCGCGCTTTTGATTGCCGCCGTCCATCTTGAAGAAGCTGATGCTCTGCTGGAGTTGCTCAGCCTGGCTGGAGAGTTCTTCCGCGGTGGACGCCATCTCTTCGGAAGCGGAGGCGTTCTGCTGGATGACCTGGTCCAGTTGTTGGATGGCCTTGTTAACCTGGTTGGCCCCGGTGTTCTGTTCGGCGCTGGCGGCGTTGATTTCCTGGATGAGTTCCGCCGTCTTGCGGATGTCGGGCACGAGCTTGGTCAACATGTCGCCGGCACCTTGCGCGGCGTGGACGCCGTCAGTCGCCAGTTTGGTGATCTCGGCAGCGGCGCCCTGGCTGCGTTCGGCGAGCTTGCGCACTTCGGAAGCGACGACGGCGAAACCTTTGCCGTGTTCGCCGGCGCGGGCGGCCTCGACGGCGGCATTGAGCGCGAGCAAGTCCGTTTTGCGGGCGATTTCTTCGATGATGTTAATCTTCTCGGCGATTTGTTTCATCGCGGCGACGGTCTTGGCCACGGCCTGGCCGCTGGCGTGAGCGTCCTCGGCGGCCTTAGTGGCGAGCTTGTCGGTCTGTTTGGCGTTGTCAGCGTTCTGCTGGATGCTGGAGGTCATTTCTTCCATGGAGGAAGTTGTTTCTTCGGCGGAGGCGGCCTGTTCGGACGCGCCTTGTGACAGTTGCTGGGCCGTGGCGCTCATCTCTTCGGAGCCGGAAGCCACATTCCCGGAAGCTTGGGTTACTTCGCTCACGACAGTGCGCAGGTTTTTCACCATTCCATTGAGAGCTTCGAGCGTCATCCCGATTTCATCCTGGTTCTTGATCTCCGCAGTCTGTGTTAAATCCCCTTCAGCCACCGATTTGGCGAGTGACGCTGCTTGGTTCAACGATTTGACGATGTAGCTCAAGAGCCAGATGGTGGTTCCCACTCCGACGAGGATTGCCGCGATCAACATTCCGATGAGCAGGTTGCGCGCGGATGCGTAAACCTTGTCCGAATCTTCCTTGGCCGTAGCCATGTCCTTGACGTTCTTATCCGCGATGAAATCCAGGATTACTTCGGAAGCATCCGCGAGTTGGCGGCCTTTTCCGCCGGAGAGCTTGGTGGCTTCGGCATTCCCGTTCTCCATCGTTGTCTTCGCAGACTTGGCTTGCACCTCGAACCCCTTGGTTAAGGCTGAGCGAAACTGCGCGAGTTTGGGTTGTTCCTGTGCAGAGGAACTCTTCTCAAGTTGAGCCAGCCGGGTGGCGATCTCTGCCTTCTCTGCTTCGATCTGTTTGGCGTAACCTTCCATCACCGCCATATCGCTTTCGATAATCATGTCCTTTCCCATGCGGTGAATGGACAGCAGGTTCTGCCCGATGCGGGCCGCATTCACAGCGGCCTCCGCGACTTCGGGATTGGCTTTGGCCCGGGTCAGGAATGCATCCTCGATCTCGGTCAGAATGCCAACTGCGGCCTCGAACGCTGGCCGCTCCTCGGTGGTGGAAATGGTCTGGGCGCGCGCATTCGAATTGAGCAACGCAAAACCCCGCACTTTCTTGTTGTTTTCGATGAACTGGCTCCACTGCTCGCCAAATTCTTTCAATTTCGCTTTGCCGACCTCATCAGCCAGCGCTTCGAGTTTTTGACGGCTCTCCTCCAGGGACCCCATAACCTTGTCCGTGTCCACCACGCGCTGATTCATCCCCTCCACGGTATCGTCCAGAATCATGTTCTTCTCCCCCCGGGCCACGAGCAGGAGTTGCTGCTTCATATTGATGGCCAATTGGACCTTGGCCGCGTTGGAATCCACGATGGTATTGAGTTGATCGTTGATGCCGCTGAGTTTTTTGATCCCCAGAACTGCGGAGGCGGCGAGCATGCCCAGCACGACCGTGAAGCCCAGGATCAGTTTGGTTTTGATGGTTAGTTTCATTGTTGTTCGTTCTTTTCTATTTGTTATTCAATTGATGGTTGTCTGCATTAAATCGTGGTGCCCGTTTGGCCCGTCCAGCGTGCGTTTACCGGCGAAGCTGATCAGCCCGGCCAGATCCAGGATCAAGGCGACGCGCCCATCACCCATAATGGTCGCGCCGGAGACGAGTTCGATGTTCTTGTAAAATTTCCCGAGCGGTTGAATGACGGTCTGGTGGCTGCCCAGCACGCGGTCCACGACCAGGCCGACGCGTTCATCGCCATGCCGTGCGATGACGATCTTTTCGAGGTCCACTCCGACACCGCGGATGGCGAAGGCTTCGCGCAACCCCACATAGGGCACGAGCTCGCCGCGCACGGCGACAACGTTGCGTCCGTTGTGGCGGCTGCGTTCGGCGCGGGCGAGTTCGACATTTTCCGTCACCACGGACATCGGGATGATAAACTGGTCGGGACCGATCTCGACGAGCAACCCTTCGATGATGGCGAGCGTGAGCGGCAGCGTGAGCGTGAAGGTCGTTCCCTTGCCAGACTGGCTGACGAGCGACACCTGGCCGCGCAGGGCGTCAATCTGGCGTTTCACCACGTCCATGCCCACGCCGCGACCGGAGACATTCGTGATGCGCTTGGCGGTGGAAAAACCCGGACTCAAGATCAGAGCGCGCAAGTCCGCTTCCGTAAGGGTCGCATCGGCAGGGATGAGGCCGCGTTCGACGGCCTTGGCGCGGACAGCGGCGACATCTATGCCGTGACCGTCATCGGCGATGGTGATGACGACGTTGGAACCGACGTGAGCGGCCGTAAGGCGGATGGTACCGCTGCGAGATTTGCCGAGCCGGACGCGGTCGTCGGGCAATTCAATGCCGTGATCAATGCTGTTGCGGATGATGTGGATGAGCGGATCGCCGAGTTGATCGAGAACGGTCTTGTCCATCTCGGTGTCTTCGCCTTCGGTCACGAGATCAATTTCCTTGCCGAGTTCGCGCGAAAGATCATGCACGAGCCGCTTGAAGCGGCTGAAGGTGGCGCCGATGGGCATCATGCGAATGCCGAGGACATTGTCGCGCAGTTCGGCCACGAGACGTTCCAATTCCTCGACCGGGCCGCTGAGATTCGGAACATTGGCGCGGGCGGCAACCTGGGTCAGGCGCGATTGGTTCATCACCAGTTCACCAACCAGATTTACCAGGCGATCCAGGCGCTCGGACGGAACGCGCACGGTGGCTTCTTTCACCACGGGCTTGCGAATGGGACCGGTCGGCGCGGCGGCTAAAGCAGTGGGCAGGCCGCTGGCGATTGGATCGGTGGTTCCATCCGACGCAGAACCGTTCAAGGTTCCAGACAGCGGCTGGGAGGTGGATGCGAGTCCGGACGGCGCGATGCCGCCCGCTACGGCAGGCGAGACGCCCGCCGCCACAATTTCTATTTCACTGCCGTCTTCGACGAACATGAACACGTCTTTGATCGCGTTGAGGCCATGCGAGGTCGTCAGTGTGATTTCCCACGCGAGGTAGCAATGATCAGGCTGGAGTTGCTCCAGTTCCGGGACGGCATCGGCGCTGGCGATAATGTGACATTCACCAAGGGCGCGGAGTTCGTTCAACAACGTGATCGGGTTCGCCCCGGAAACCATCAACAGTGGATCAGGCCGGAAGCGGATGAGGAAAGTTTGTGGGGGCGAGTTGCCAGCGGCCACAACCGCGGCGGGCGGCGCGGCTTCGTTCGCAGCAGGTTGGTTTTCGCCGGGTGAATTTCCGGGCAAGAGCTCGTTGAGCGCCGTAATAATTTCCAGCCCGGCCGCTGTCGGCGGCTCGGTCTCGTTCTGCGCGGCGTCGAGCAGCAGTATGATCTGGTCCTTGGAGCGCAATATCAGTTGGATGAGCTGCTCCGAGACCGGCACCAATCCGTCCCGCACCTTGTCGAGCACGGTTTCGACGTGATGCGTGAATTCAGCGACGCGGTCGAAGCCGAACATCGCGCCGGAACCCTTCAAAGTGTGAAACGCGCGGAAGAGTTGGTTGATCGTTTCGCCCGCAGCCTCGCCGGGATTCAGTTCGAGCGCGATCTCTTCGATGCGGACCAACAGTTCTTCCGCTTCGGTCAGGAACGTCTGGACTGGATTGCGGTTTTTCAAGATGGTGGGTTCAAGGCAGGAGCTTCTTCGCAACCATGACGAGTTGTTCGCTGCGGAAAGGCTTGATAATCCAGCCGCTCGCGCCGGCGGCGCGGCCTGCCTGCTTCTTGGCGTCGTTTGATTCCGTGGTGAGCATCACGATGGGGATGTATTTGCATTGCGGCAACGCGCGCACCCGGCGGATCAACTCGATGCCGTCCATGTTCGGCATGTTCAGGTCGGTGATCAGCATTTGCGGACAACTGGCGGCAATCTTGGCCAGCGCGTCGCATCCGTCCACGGCCTCCACCACGTCATAGCCCTCGCTGGACAGCGTCAACGCGATCATCTGGCGCATGCTGGCGGAATCGTCGGCGGTTAAAATGGTTTTGCCCATGTGATCACGTTGTGTGGGGTTGGCAGCATTCGGGCGCGAGGCCGAGCAAGCAGCGACACTCCTCCACGGCGGAAGATGTGGCCTGAATGGAAAACGTTCTCCCCGCCGCAACCGCAGTCTGGCGCACGGCGAGCAGGAGTTGCCACCCGGCGGCGTCGCAAAGAGAAACACCGCTGAGGTCCAGCACCAACGCAGGTCGCGTGGCGCAGCAGGCGAGCAACTCAGCTCGCGCTGACTCGACGCTATAGAGGTCCAGCCCGCCGCCGAAACGAATGGCTTCCGGCTCGGAAGAAATGATGAGTGGCGTTGGCACGTTCAAATACTCAGCTAAATCCCAATCCACAAGAACTGGAACTGGCGGTTTCCCCGGCTGGCGTTGACTTATTGCATCACCAACCAGAGAACCATTTCCGGAGGAGGACGCGGCGAATCATCACCAGAGTTCCCTCCGTGCTTAACTATCGGAACGACGGGAGAACGCTTGAGCGACAGAAAATGACATCTTTGATGTATGGAAAACCATACTTGAGGGTGGAGAAAACCCGATCCCGTGCAGCCATCCACTGCCTTGAGAATGGTGCAGATGATGTAGTTTGGGGGTCCCTGAGGGGATTTCACCTACGCCGAGCAATCTTCACCGAGTCGTTCATTCAAGCGATAGCGATTCCTTCGCGAATGGCATAACGAACCAACTCGGCCGGGCTGGGACAGCCAATCTTTTTCATCAAGCGCGCCCGATAGGTTTCAACCGAGTTGACGCTTAACTTCAGTTCTACCGCGATGGCCTTGTTTCGCAGGCCTTTTACGATGAACCGGAGCAACTGCTTATCGCGCTCGGACAGTGCCGGTTTGGACGGTTCGGCCTTGGCGATCAGTAATCGTTGGTGAGCCTCAACCATTCCTGTGCTGACCTCGGGACTGAAATGAAACTTCCCCCCCATTACCACCTCAATCGCCTGAATGAGTTCATCAACATCGCTTCCTTTTAGAAGGTAACCACGGGCTCCCGCTTGAAGGGCGGCATCCACCAAGGGCTGGTCGGCGTCTGAAGAAAGAATGACGATTTTGGTGCTGGGGACGAGATGAAGAATTTGTCGGGTGGCTTCAATGCCGCTCATATTCGGCAAATGAATGTCCATTACGATCAAGTCTGGCCTCAACTCTTTTGCTTTGGTCACCGCCTCCTCCCCGGTCGAAGCCTCGCCGACTACGACCAAGCTGGGGCTCTTGTCCAACGTCTGACGCAACCCGCTGCGTAACAGGCGATGGTCATCCACAATAAGTATGTTTATCTTGCCTATTTTCATTGCCGGCTGGTTCGACAAAGTGCCGCGCCACCAAGCTGCTCCTTTAGACAATGCCGCCGGGCTTTGACCTGCAGGCTGGCTCTAATCAAGCGAGCGAACCGTGCCTGGAACGGCTCCAGGGAGTCGGCCTCCAACTCAGCAGCCAATGGCATCCCAATATACCACACCCGCAGGTCCACGACAGGATTATCCCACCTTCGGCGCCGCATCGGCGACATCCCGGCAGCCCGGCACGGCGGCGCGTGCGACTTTTTCGTCCACGACGAACTCGATTACGGGCACCCGGTCGGGATGGCCGAGTTTCAAGGCGGTGTGGCCACGTTCAACGGGATTCATTTCCACGCATTGAACAGGGGGGCCTGTCGTTTTCGCGATTGCTGGTCAGTGCTTGAACCACTCGTCGCCGATCCCGCGGCCGAGAAGGAAGAATTTGCGATCCGGGTACCAGAGGACGGGGACGTCCTTGCGAACGGTGAAGCTGGAGTAGAGCGCGAGATCGAGCCTCCCGTTGGTGCCGGGTTTACCGAGACTGACGCCGTCATGATCCATAAAGAGCTTTGGCTCGTCGAACCAGACCGGTTGATCGGCACCCGCTTTGAAATGTCCCGGGACGAGATAAATCGGGCGGCGGTGGAAGCTGGTGTCGGCGGGGCCGTAGTTCTTGTAGTGGCCGTCGTGATTGTGGATGAACAGCGCGTAACGGCCACTGCCTGCCTCGCTGCCACCAACATCGTACAGCGGGCAGGGTGAGAGCGGGTGCCGGAGCGGTTCACCGCCGTCCCTGCGCAGGAGGCGGCGCGGCTGCGTCCAGGTTTCGCCAAGATCACGGCTCACACTCCAGAACGGGCTGCCCGAAGCGGTCCGCATCACGCAAAAAAGCCGGCCATCCGGCAGCTTCACGACGGTTGGTTCCTGGCAGGCGCTGACCTCCGCATGACCGGGGAAGGGCACGGCCAGCGCCTTCTCGTTCGAGGCGAACCATCTGATTTTCAGGTCTTGCGGCTCCGGGTTGTCGTCCACGTTCTCAAAACGCATGAACTCGACCCGCGCGTCGGCGGAAATCCAGGACTTGGTCGGGTTCTTGCGCACCTGAAAACTGGTCCAGCGGGTGAACCCCGCGAAGTATCTGCCATCCCTGCCGAGCCGCAGCGGCTTCTGCCAACAGAGCATGTTCGGTGGCATGTTGGTATCGGGACTATCGTTAATGCTCCGCGCCACCGGTATGGTCTGGGGCTTTGACCAAGTCGCCCCGTTATCATCGCTGTAAATGCCGTCCAGCCAGCCGGTGTGATGGTAGAAGCCGTCGGTTTTGCCGATGTGCTGGCTATACAGCACGTAAACCCGGCCTGACTTGCTCACCAAGGGATAGCCCCAACTCGCGATATTACCCTCCCCCGGCTTCTTCGGTCCCGCAATGATACGCGCCTTGGACCAGGTCTTGCCCTCATCGGCGCTTTGCGAAAACGTGATGTGCTGGTCCGGTTGCGCCTCCGCGGAGCTTTGCGTCCACACCGCCATCAGCGTTCCGGCGGGCCCGTCGAACACCAGGAAGTGTTCATTGCCGGT
>JBBQYD010000222.1:0-8343 GCA_038209025.1 Verrucomicrobiota bacterium
GAGCCTGAGTATCTGAGATTGCGCACGCTGCCATCAGTAAAAGCAAAATTGGAGTTGCCGCCGCGTCCAGCTTTGCGGGTCACCGAGTGGCACCCGTGCTCGATCCGATCCGCATCATTGCCGCCCATGCCTTCAGCCATGTCCATGTAGTAATCCCGCGCCACCGGGTCCTGGTCGCGCTGGAGATTCTTCTTCTCGCCAAACACGACGGTGTCGGTCGGTTTCAAAATGGACATCTCCCGAATGCTGGCGCGCGCGCCGGTGCCAGCCATATACTCCGAGCGAAACGCCTGTTCCCCCAGCAGATTGAGGAAGTAATCGTTCCACCCATTAATGAAGTAGCTGCGGGGCGCGGCATCGGCCGGCGCGCCACCGGTGCCCGTCAAGGGCGACCCGCGGGTGGCATCGGTGGGGCAAACGAGCAGGTTCGTGGTGCGATAATACTCATTGAGCAACGCGGGCCAGCGCATGTTATTGGTCCGCGGCGGATACCAGCCGTCATTATCATCCGTATAAAGTTTCAGAGATAAGTCAATTTGTTTGAGGTTATTGACGCATTTTATGCGGTTGGCAGCCTCTTTGGCACGGGCCAGGGCGGGCAGCAGCATGCTGGCCAAAATGGCGATGATGGCAATAACCACGAGCAGTTCAATCAAGGTGAATGCTCCGAAACGGCTGGCCCTGCTGGCGGTCGATCTGTAACTACGGCTCATAAACAAATGCTTGCTTCGAATAATTCCGTCCCCATAACGTCATCCTATATCTATGACGAGGAAACACTGGGTCCTGGTTACACTGGCGGTTTTGCTGGCCGCCCTGTCGCTTTACTTGAACAAGGACTGGTTTGCGACCGACAATATTCAAATCTTCCACCGCTCCCGCCCGGCCCGTGCCTCGCTATTTGGCCGGAACCGCCCAACTCAACCGGAGGCGGTGAACCCGGTCACCTTTGGTTTCGACCGAAAACTGCGGCTGACATCGATCAAAGTCATCCCCCTTGCCGAACTGGCAACCAACCAGTATGCCCACCCGGTGTGGCAACTCGTCTCAGACTCCAACTCCGTGCCCCTGAAGGAGTTCCTCTATGGCATGCGACTCAGCGGCATGCGCCCCGTGGTCAAGGAGGCGCGACCCGATCCGCTCAAGCCCAACGTGCCCTACCGCCTGCTGGTGGAGACCAAAGACTTCAAAGGGCAGCACGATTTCACTCCCATCCCGCGCACGCCGTGAACGACTGAACGGACCACGCTTTTTTTCCTGCGACGCTTCAGGGGCCGAAACGATCCCGGCCCCGGCGTTTCGGGCTTCACCCCGGTGCGGAGATCGACATAGTGTCTGGTATGCATGGGGTTAATGGCTGCCTGCCCAGCCCGGCGCAACTGGGCGGTGCCGTTGCGCCGCCGCCTGCCTCAGACAGCGGCTTCATCCAGGCACCGGCGCACGGTAAGGGCCAGGTCATCCGGCTTAAATGGCTTGGGAACGTGGAGTATTCCCCGTCCGATATCCCCGCCCTGATAGACAAGCTCGGAACTGTAACCGCTGGCCAGAATGACTTTCAGGCCTGGCTTTGATTCACGCAACCGCTGCGCAAGTTCCAACCCGCTCACGCCCTCTGGCATGACCATGTCCGTGAATAGCAGGTCCACCCGGTCCCGGGCGGTCTGCCACAGTCGGATCGCCTCGGGGCCATCCCCCGCTTCCAGCACCTGGTAGCCCCAACGGCTCAAAAACATCGCCACCGTCTGGCGTACCGCAAGCTCATCCTCCACCAGCAGAATGGTTTCGTTGCCACCGCGAATGGCGGGCTTGGCTGGGACTTCGTCGAGCGTAAAAGGCCGGGTCTGCTGCACGGCTTCCAGGTAAATCGAAAACGTGCTGCCCCGCCCCGGCTGGCTCTTCACCGCCACCCACCCACGGTGCTGGTTCACGATGCCATAGACCGTGGCCAATCCTAACCCGGTGCCTTTGCCGACCGCCTTGGTGGTGAAGAATGGCTCAAAGATATGCCCCATCACCTCCTCGCTCATACCGCAGCCGGTATCGGAGACCGCCAGGCACACAAAACGGCCTGGTCTCGCCCCCGGCATCTTTGCGGCTTGGACATCATCGAGCGTGACGGCCTCGGTGGCCAAAGTTAGGTGGCCGCCGTTGGGCATGGCGTCACGCCCATTCACGGCCAGGTTCACCAGCACCTGCTCCATCGTGCAGATATCGGCCATCACGGACGGCAAGTGCGAATCCCCCTGCCATTCCATCCGCACGTTTTCGCCGATGAGCCGCCGCAGCATTTTTAAAAGGTTTTCAACCACCTCGTTAAGGTCCAATTCTTTGATTTCGAGCACGGACCTCCGCCCAAAGAGCAAAAGCTGGCGGGTCAAGTTCGCGGCGCGATGCATGTGTGCCTGAAGTTCCCGCAGGTTCTGCCGCCACTCGCCTCCCGGCTCCGGGCGCAACTGCATCAGTTCCAATTGCATCATGGCAGCCGCCAGAATATTGTTAAAATCGTGCGCCACGCCCCCCGCCAACTGTCCAACCGCCTCCATTTTCTGGGCTTGGCGAAACTGTTCCTCGAGCCGTTTCCGGTCCGAGATGTCACGAAAGAACACCAGCGCGCCCTCCTGGTGTTGAAAAGGAAAACCCACCGACGTGACCTCCGCCGCAAATTCCGAACCATCCAGGCGCAGGCACTTTTCCTCGACCAGCGGCATGGCCATTCGGTCCTCGGTGAGCCGGCCTATCCGCGCCGCGACTTGCTCCCGCCCTTCCGGATGGAAGCGCTCCAGAACCGGCTGACCCGTCAGTTGCGCTGGTGATTTCGCATGGAACATCCGGGCCGCGGCCGCGTTCACATACGCAAACCGGCCGTGGGTCTGCACAAAAATGCCGTCCGGCGCGTTTTCCACCAGCGCGCGAAATCGCTCCTCGCTCTGCTTCAGGGCGGCTTCCGAGGCCCGCTGCTCCGTGATGTCTTCGCCAACGCTCGCCACCCCTACGATCTTGCCGGAGGCGTCCTTCAGACAGGTGAAGTTCCAGCGAATCAGCCGCCGCTCTCCCGTCCGCGCCAGCAACTGAGTTTCCGCATGCGCCACCGCCTCGCCCCTCAGCAGGGCCGCAATGGTGTTCCTCGAACTTTCGGCCTCCTCAGGTGGTATGCACAGCTCGATCCAATCCCGCCCCAGCACATCCTCCAATTGGCAGCCGAGTATGTGCAGCAGACACTCGTTGATGAACACGACCCGCCGTTGAGCATCAAGCATTACGGATGCCAGATGCACATTCTCCATCATGTTCCGGAACCGCCGCTCCGATTCCCGCAGGGCGGCCTCCGCGGCTTTGCGCTCCGTCAGGTCGCGCACCACGGACAACACGAGGTGCTCCCCCGCCAACTCAAACGCATGCGCACTGATCTCGACCGGAATTCGTTGGCCGCTTTTGCCTTTCTGAACCGTCTCGAACAGAATACCGCCCTGCCGGTATAGATGCCGGGCCAACCCTTGGATGTCCGCTTCGCTCATGGCGGTGTCGATATCGAGAGCTGTGCGGCAGAGCAACTCCTCCCGGGAGTATCCCAGGAGCTTACAGGCAACCTCGTTCACCTCGATGAACGGCCCAATCATCCCATCCCGCGGAACTCGCGACAGCAACACTGCGTCGTTGACACTTTCGAAGAGACGCCGATAACGCTCCTCGCTGGCGGCCCGGGCCCGGTCGGCTTTGTGCCTGTGCAGCGCCATTTGAATTGCGGTATGCAACTCGAGATCTTGGAACGGCTTGATAATGTATCCGTAAGGCTCCACGTCCTTGGCCCGGCTCAGCGTGGATTGCTCGGCATAGGCTGTAAGGAAGATAACAGGTATCTGGAGTTGCTCCCGTATGGTCCCTGCCGCCTCGATGCCATCCATCGGTCCTTGCAGGCAAATGTCCATCAGAACAAGGTCTGGACGCAACTCTTGGGCACGGGCTATGGCCAGACCTCCCTCGGGGACATCGGCCACCGGCTCATAGCCGAGCGCGATCAATCGGGACCTGATGTCCCGCGCCACTATGATTTGGTCTTCCACCACGAGAATGCGCGGTCTGTTCGTCGCCGCCGCGCTGGCCGGCGAAGCTGCTGCCCCGTTCGCCCCGGAAGGTTGATTGAAGGAAGTCATGATTTGCCTTTGGCCGAAAAAGTAATCTTAAAGCCCGTGCCGGGGCCGGGGTGCCGCTCCAGGGAGCCGCCAATCTGTCGAATCAGGTCATGCACCAATTGCAGCCCCAGAGTCTGGGCCTGGCTCAAATCCAGATCCTCTGGCAGGCCCGGGCCATTGTCGGCCACTCGCAGGGAAAACCGCTGTTCTCCCAAACCTTTGAGTTCCACTTGAATGAGTCCAGGTTGCCCGTCCAAAAAAGCATGTTTCAGGCTGTTGGTCACCAGTTCGTTCACAATCAGCCCGCAGGGCACGGCCACGTTCAAATCCAGGTGGGCGCCTTCAAAGTGCAGCCAGAATTCCACCCGGTCAGCACTGGGAATGGCGCCGCGCAAAAAAACCACCAGGCTCTGCATGTAACGCCCAAAATCCACCTGCGAAAAATTATCCGAGCGATACAGCGCCTCATGCAGCAGGCTCATGGAGCGAATCCGCGCCTGGGTGTCCTGGAGAATGGGGCGGGCAGATGCGTTTTCTTCCTGGGCGGCCTGCAGATGAAGCAGGCTGGAGATTAGCTGCAGATTGTTTTTTACCCGGTGATGCACCTCCTTCAGCAGCACTTCTTTCTCCTTCAAAGACGCCCGGACTCCTTCCTCGGCCTTTTTGCGCTCGGTAATGTCACGAATAATCCCCAAACGATAATTCAGGCCGTCGATGGCGATTACCCGGCTGTGAATCTCGACGGGAAAGAGCGTTCCGTCCTTGCGCTGGTGCAACGTTTCAAAAAACATTCGCCCGTCCCGCACGATCTCCCGGCTTTGATCGTGGTAACTGGTGCGAGCCCCGGGTGCCCGCAACTGCGGCAACTTCATGCTCCGCAATTCGGGCCAGGTGTAGCCGTAGTCTTTGAGGACCTGATCATTCACCTCGACAATTCGGTCCTGCTGGTCCGCCAGCAAAATGGAATCGGTGGCCATCTTCATCAGGCCTTCCACGCGCTCGCTGAGCGCCGCTCGCTGACGTTCCAGCGCCAGCTCGGAACGGACGTATTCCGTTTCGCGTTGCTTGAGAATCAGCCTGGTCAGCAATCCGCCAGCCGCTGACAACAGGACAGTCAGCGCCAGCACCAGCCACGCCTTCTCATGGACCGCCTCGTGAATCTCACCCCAGTCCACCTTGGCAACCACTTTCCAGGAGGTGCCGCGAACGGTGCAAGACGCCGCCATCACGCTTCTTCCCCGATAATCGCTCCCGAAATCGTAAGGGTTACCCGAAGCCAGGTGCTCCGAGAAATCAGAGTTCAGGGCGGCGAATTGCAGGCTCGGATCGTGGCGCGGCTCCGACAAAAAGACCAGTTTGTCATTCTCCCGCCGGACTAGCAGAAGTTCCGCGGTCTGACCCACGCTCAGTGGATTCTGCAGCAAAGGATAAATAAGGAGTTGAGGATCCAGGCGCAGGATCACCCACCCCAGTAACCGGGTTTCCAAAGTTGGGAGGCTGGATGGCACAAAGTTTCCTGAAAGAAACTGGGGACCGGGTGAAAACAGCGGCAGCACGATGCTTTGGTGAGTGCCGCCGCATTCTCCGCAGCGGTACAGATCAGACATCAGATAATGGCGCTGGCGTTGCGACTCGAGCATCAGTGCCCGCAATACCCCGTTGGCCGTGGCGTTTTCTCCGGAAACCGCCGCGAACGGCTGAAACTCCGCATCGTAGAAATCAGCCGAGGAGTAAGACGTCGAGCCTTTTAGCAGCCCCAGCAGATTCAACACGTCCGCCTTCGCAGCGGCCGAAAGCGGGTCGTTGAGAAACTCTTCCACACTGCGCGCCACCATGCTGGAACGGGTAAAAAGGTCCGCGTCTTCCAACCGGTCCCCACGCCAACTCGCTATCTGCGCTGCCTTCGATCTGGCCAGTGCCTGGAGACTGGCTGCGGTTTCGAGCCGGATTTCAACCTGCTCATGCCGCAAGTAGAACGCGCCCAGCACACTCATTCCGACGGCCACCGCGGCCGCTGCCCCCCAGGGTCCAAAAGAGCGGCGCCACACAACCTCAGTGCCCCGCGAGTATTCTCCCCGCCCTGCCGATCCCCAGGCATTCGTCACAATCGCCACGCCCAACAGCACCAGCACCATGGCCGTCCACAAAGCCACCGGCGAAGCCAGGCCGCGCCACGGCCAGTGGCCACCCACCAGGTAAAACACGGTTACAGAGCCCTCGAATATGACCAGGAGTGAGCCAATAATGAGCGAGGATGGCGAACCGCTTCCGCGCTGCATCGCGCGCGCCAGCAGCCACAAACACACCGCCACCCCGAACGTGGCCGCCCCCGTAGCCGCCGACATCCTGCCAACCCCCAGATCCTCGCGGCCATGGGCCGGACAGGCGAGCCAGGCCTCCAGCGGGGAGTCCCAACCCAGAGCATGACCCACAAACACCAGGGCGCCGCCCGCTCCAATCAGCGGAACCGCCATCATGATGAACCGGAACGCGTCCGGGTGACGCCGCCCCCGCCATAAACACCACAGGCATAGACTGGCCAAGCCTAGTAGAATCCCCGTGCTGGGCGCCATCGGCACCTTGCGGGCTGCATCCGCGGTCAGGTCGCTCACGCCCGCACCCCATGTCCAGAGGGATAACGCACACATAAAGCCGGCTGCCAGGGAACAAGATTCCCCGGTCCAACCAACGGCGCGTGAACGATTGTGAGCCTTTCCCATGCGTTGCTGCCAGCCCAGTATAGGCCCCAGCACCGTTACATCGGCTGATTTCGCGCGGCTCTTTAGCCCTTATTGGCCCCGGCTGCGAAAGAATCCAGCAACTGCCGGGAAGTGCTCTAACCCCACTTTTTCATTCAAACAGGGGTGACCCAGCCACGACCGCCACAGAAGTGTTCCAGGAATTGTTCGCCCTGGAGAAAGGGTGGGACATCCAATGGCGTTTTTTTGCCGCTGCCCGCCGCCTTGGGCGATACCGCACTGCCGCAGCAGGTCTGGGTGAACCTCATTGGCAACGCGATCAATTGCACCCGGATCCTAAAAACCGCCGAAATCGAAATTGGCGCCTCGACAGCTGGCACCGAAGGTGTTTATTACATCAGGGACAACGGTGCGGGGGTTTGAAATGATGCACGCTCAAAAGCTCTTCAACGTTTTTCAACGGCTGCACAGCGATGCCGAATTCGAAGGCACCGGCATCGGCCTGGCGATGGTGCAGCGAATCGTTCAGCACCACGGCCGCGTCTGGGCAGAGGGCGCCGCCAGCCAAGGCGCTACTTTTCAGTTCGCGCTTCCCGTTCTCACGGCCTGAGGTTCTATGTCCGCCCCGCTCAAAATTCTTTTCCTGGAAGACCGGCTCAGTGACTTGGAGTTGCTCCAGCGCGAACTGCGCCAGGCAAAAATCGATTTCGACGCGTGCTGGGCGGCCAATGAATGCGATTACCTTGCCGCCCTTGACGAGTTCCGCCCCGACCTGATCCTGGCGGATCACTCGCTGCCGAGTTATGACGGCTTCGCGGCGTTGGATGCTGCCCGGGAAAGACGGCCCGATGCGCCTTTTATCTTTGTATCTGGCACCATGGGCGAGGAACTGGCCATCGAAGCCCTGCATCGCGGCGCCACCGATTACGTGCTCAAGCAGCGTCTCGACCGGGTTGCGCCGGCAGTCAACCGTGCGCTGTTGGAAGCCGGAAACCGGCGGCGACGAAAGGAGGCCGAAGCCGCCCTTCGAGACAGCGAAGCCAAGTTTTGCGCCTTCATGGAGTTCCTGCCCGGCTATGCTTACATCAAAGATTCCAGCCATCGTCATCTTTATGTCAATCCAAGACTTGCACAAGCGCTTGGCAGCCAGCCCGAGGATTGCACAGGCAAGACCCTTGCTGAACTCTGGCCAGGGAAGGCGGACGTCTCCTCCACCGAAATCCGGCACAATGATGACCTGGTGCTAACTACCGGCAAGCCTGCGTCCTTCGAACAACCGATTCAACTTCGCGGGGAGGATCAGATTCATCTTTCGATCGCATTCCCCATTTTGCGGCCGGGGAAGGAAATGCTGCTCGGCGGCATCTGCTTCGATATCACGGAGCGCAAGCACGCGGAGGAGGCCCTTCGCCAAAGCCAGTCTTTACTGCGCTCCCTCACCGCTCGACTGAACGATCTCCGCGAAGAAGAACGCAAGCGTATCTCGCGGGAAATCCATGACGAATTGGGACAGA
>JBBQYD010000223.1:0-8306 GCA_038209025.1 Verrucomicrobiota bacterium
ATTGCGAAAGTGATTTTATCAGGCCGGGTGTCCGTTTGGGCTTTACTACTGACGGACCCCGGCTTATTTTGCCTTAACATAGTTTGTTGATTTATGAATGTCATGTTTGCTGGAATGCTCGGTGGCTGGGAGATCATCCTGATCCTAGCTGTGGTCTTGATACTCTTCGGTGCCAAACGGTTGCCTGAACTGGCCAAAGGTCTCGGCACCGGCATCAAGGAATTCAAGAAAGCCACCCGCGAAGTCACCGATGAAGTGTCTCATGCCATGGACGAAACTCCCGCGCCCCAGAAGCGCATTTCGACCCCGTCCACCGTTCAGGATACTCAAGTGGAGGCTGCCCAAACCGTTCCCCAATCTCCTTCAACCGGCAGCAAGGCCTGAGCGCTGAGCGGTTCCAACCATGGTTGAAGAACCCGAAGCGCAACGCCTAACCACGGACGAGGAAGAAGAGGGCGGGCCGATAAAATCATTCCTGGAGCACTTGGAGGACCTTCGGTGGGTACTCATCAAAAGTGTTGCGGGCTTGGGGGTCGCCGTCATTTTGTGCCTGATTGCGGGCAATTACGTGGTGGAAATCCTGAAACGGCCGTTAGCCAAGGCCAAGATCTCCTATTCCGGGTCGAATCCGATTGTCACCGTCTTTTTGACCACCAACCAGCTTGGTGTTTTCCCCCTCGCGCCTGAAGCCCAGCAGCAGTTCGGTCTGGGCACCAACCGGTTTGTTGCCGTGCGGATCGAACCAGCCTTGATCGGCACCAACCAGGTGCTCACTTGGCGCGTGGACGACGACCCGGTCCTGGCGGAACGCGCCAAACATCTGAATATCGGACTGATCAACCTGAGCCCCGCCTCCGGTTTCTTCGTCGCCTTCCAAGTGGCACTTTATGGCGGCATCGTCCTGGCTTCGCCTTTCATCTTTTATTTTCTCGCCGCGTTTATTTTCCCCGCGCTCAGGCTGAAAGAGCGCCATTACGTTTACCGGGGGCTGGGTTTTGGAGTCGGCTTATTCTTAACGGGCGTGGCCTTCTGTTATTTTGCCCTGATGCCGCTGGCGCTGGCAGCTTCTCAACGTTATTCGGAGTGGCTCGGTTTCAGCGCCATGCAATGGAAGGCGGACGAGTATATCAGCTTCGTCTGCAAGTTCATGCTCGGCATGGGCCTTGGTTTTGAGATGCCGGTGATTATTCTTACGCTGGTGAAAATCGGCGTATTGAATTATTCGATTCTGTCCAAGGGCCGCCGGTACATGGTTGTGGTCAACCTTTTCCTGGGGGCGGTGCTGACCACCCCGGAGGTCATCACCCAGCTCATCATGTTCATTCCCTTGCAGTCGCTTTACGAGATCAGCATTTGGATAGCATGGTACTGGGAGCGCCAGGATAAGAAGCGCATGGCTGCCCAAGCGCCTGCCGGCGAGCCTTCTTAACGGCGCGCCTGAGGCCCTAAAACCATCTTGCCTACCGAAAAGCCCGGCGTATGCTCAATCCCGTGACGAACAGATGGCATAAACTGCTGCCTATCGTTTTTGTGTTGTTGGCGGCGTTATCGCGCTGGCCGGGCCTTTTCCCGCCCAACTTCAGCGCGTTCTATGCCCTGGCCTTTTGCGCGGGAGCGTTCTTTCCAGCCGGAATTAAGTGGTGGCTTCCGCTGGGGGCGCTCATCGGTTCTGATATCGCGCTGAATCTCTACTATTATTTCGGGCTGGGCATCAACGTCTTCAAGGCCACCCAGTTGGCAAATTACGCGGCTTTTCTGGTCATCATTTGGTTCGGTTCGCGTTTTAAGAAGCGGGCCTCGTTCATCAGTCTGCTCGCTGGCGGCATGCTGGGGGCGATCCTGTTCTACATTTTCACAAATACCGCCGCTTGGCTGTTTAACCCGTTCAACAACCCCGAATATACCAAGGACCTCGCCGGGTGGATCATCGCCCTGACGAAAGGGACGGGCGGTTATCCCACCACCATCGAATTTTTCCGGAATACGCTGCTCAGCGGCGGACTCTTCACCGGTCTGTTTGCCGGAGCCTTCAAACTGTTGGAGGCTGCGGAATCGGCCGAGGAAAAGGGCCGGGAAGGCGCCGAGGAGCCTGAGGCCGAGGAAACTCCCGAGGAAGGCAAAGCCTAGCCGCGGACGTGCCGGCCGGGGTTATGAAAATCGGCGTCGTCTCGGATACTCACAACTTCTTTGATGAGCAGATTACGCGGCTGCTGGCGGGAGTGGAACATATCTTCCACGGCGGTGATATTGGCCAGCCCCGCATTCTGCATGCCTTGCAAGCCATCGCTCCCGTGACCGCCGTGTGCGGGAACACCGACGATCCGGCGTTCGGCTATCTCCCGGTCGAGACCCTGGTGCTGGGTGGGCGCAAATTTCTCGTCCAGCATATTGTGGACCCGCATCGAATGGATGATCGTCTGCGCCGGCGCCTGGCTGCCGAAAAGCCTCAGGTGGTCGTTTTCGGCCATACTCACCAGCGGTTTGCGGAAACGAAGGAGGGGGTTTTCTTTTTTAATCCCGGGTATGCGGGGACGCCCCGTTTCGGCGTGGAGCGTTCCGTTGGCATTCTCCATTGTGACGCGCGGCAGGTGCGGTCGGAGTTTTTCGGGCTGGTGTGATTTCGTGGAGTTTTTCCCATCAATGGCCGCGGCCCGGGGCATGGCGGGTTGACTCGGAATGTGAGGATTCCGGAATGCCTTCCGTCGAGGCCTGGTGTCAGGCCGGCCAATTCACCCTTGCCAAGACTCGCCCGCTTGCGGAACAATGCCGGGGTTCCCCGATCCGCGGCGATACCGCGCGCGGGCGGCTGACAAGGGCCGATGAATATTCATCATTTGGAGCTGTTCTATTACGTGGCGCGCCACGGTGGCATTACCGAAGCCGTTCGCCACATGCCTTATGGCATCCAGCAACCGGCGGTCAGCGGCCAAGTGGCGCGGCTCGAAGAATATCTGGGGGCAGTGCTCTTCCAGCGCCGTCCGTTTGCCCTCACCCCGGCGGGCGAAAAACTCTTTAAAGCGATCGAGCCTTTTTTCGGCAGCCTGGACAAACTGGCTGAGGGGTTGCAGGAAGGGTCTTCCGAGCGAATCCAGATCGGGGCGTCCACGATCGTGCTGCGGGACCATCTGCCGGAGTTTTTGAGGAATCTTCACCGCCGATTTCCCCAGCTCCGGATTACCATGCGCGAGGGCTACCCGGTGGACCTGGAGGGCTTCTTGCAGCGTGGGGAGATCGACCTGGCGATCACGCTGCTGGAAAGCAAGGCGGCGCCGGGGGTGAAAAGACTGCCGCTGATCGATTTGCCCCTCACACTTCTGGTGGAGCGCAACAGCCCGATCAAATCTCTCGCGCAGCTTTGGAAGCAAGGCCGCATTCTGGAGCCGCTCATCTGCCTGCCCGGCCCGGAGACCGTCTGCAAGAACTTCCAGCAGGGGTTGATGCGCCTGCAAGTGGAGTGGTATCCCACCATCGAGGCCAGTTCGATCGAGGTCATTCAATCTTACGTGGCGAACGGATTTGGCATTGGGCTATCCGTGGTGGTCCCCCAGGCGGCGGAGGACCCCAAGGTGCGCCGCCTGCCTTTGCCGCAGGGCACCTTCGCGCCGGTGAGGATCGGGGCCTTGTGGAGAGGCCGGCTTTCTTCCTCGATGCAGGCGCTGCTGGACGACTTGCAGGCCCGCGCCAAACAGCTCTCGTGATTCCCGCCGGTGCTGTCCATGATCATAGGCAGTTTCTGCCTTGGGTTTGGACAGTCCCCGGCAGTCCCGGCACTTTTTCCAGCGTTAAACGCAGAATATCGCCCGTTCCCGGACCCTGGCCGGGGGTTCCAAAAATTCTGGCCCGGAGACTGCTTAAGGTTTCAGTGAAGTGCCTTTAGGCGCTGGAGTTAGTTGAACCAGGAAAACCATGGCCTTGCCATTTTTAAATTCAGCCTCAAAGCGAGGCGACCAGATCATTGCGATCGACCTGGGTGGGCGCACCACCAAGGCGGTCTCGATGCAGCGCAAAGCGGAGACTTGGACGCTGCTCAATTATGCGCTGGTGGACGCCCCGATTTACGAGAAAAACCTTTCGCCCGAGTTGTTGACCGAGCACTTGCGCGCGGTGTGCCAGTCGCTGGACGCGAAGACACGCCACGTCGCGCTGTGCGTGGGCGTCGCTGATGCCCTGGTGCGCCATGCCGATTTGCCGCAGATGCCCATCAGCGATATGCGGCAGATTCTGAAGAACAATCCCAAGAATTACTTGCAGCAGGATTTGCCCGGGCATTTATTCGACTGTTATGTCATCCCGCCGAGAGCCGCCGCCAAAGCGCCGGAAAAACCGAAAATAGCGGCTGGCCCGCCCAAAGCCCGCGTGCTGGTGGCTGCCGCGCGCAAGCAGTTTGTCGACGACATGCAGGCGGCGGTGCGTAACGCTGGATTGATTCCGGAACAGATTTCCCCCGGGCTGCTGGGTCCGCTCAATGCCTTTGAGTTGAGCCTGCCGGAGGTTTTCGCCCGCGAGGTGGTGGCGCTGGTGGACATTGGTTTCAAAAGCACCAGCGTGTGCATCCTGCAGGAGGGCGAACTGATGCTTAGCCGGGTGGTTGGCATCGGCGGCGACAAGATCACCTCCGGCCTGGCGGACGCGCTCGGGATCAGCTATGCCGAAGCCGAAGGCATCAAGGTCGGCATGCCCGCCGAGGTGCAATCCAACCTGGAGGCTCTGGTGCTGCCCCTCGGACGCGAATTGCGGGCGTCGATGGACTTTTTTGAACACCAATATGACCGGGCGGTGGGCCAGGTGTTCATCACCGGGGCCACCTCCCGTTCGGAACTCATTCTCCAGATGCTCCAAGCCGAGTTGATGGCCGAGTGCAAACAATGGAATCCGCTCGCCTTCATGCGATTCGCGCTGCCGCCCGTGCAGACGAGTGAAATTGAGGGCGTGGCCACCCAGTTGACGGTGGCGGTAGGCGCTGGCGTCTCCTCTTTCTAAAAGCTTATGCCACTCAAACTAAACCTGCTCGCCGAAGCTCAGGCCCTGGAGGAGTTGCGCCGGCGCGATCCTGTCAAACGGGCGCTGTGGGTCGGCCTGTTTCTGCTGATCTTATTGTTGGGATGGAGCAGTTCGCTCAAGCTCAAGGCGATCATCGCCAAAGGCGAACTCAACCGCCTGGAGGCTCAGATCAGCTCCCAGACCAACGCCTACCAGCGGGTGCTGGAAGCCCAGCGCAAGTTCAAGGAGGTTAATGCCCGACTCTCCGCTCTCGATCATCTGGCCACCAACCGGGTCTTGCAGGGCACCATCCTGAACTCCCTCCAGCACGCGACCGTGGATGGCGTGCAGCTCGTGCGCGTTCGCAGCGATCAGCAGTACGCCTTCAATGAAGAGGTCAAACCGCAGACCAACATCAACAATAAGATTACTCCCGGCAAACCAGCGACCATTACCGAGAAAACCGTGGTGGTCATGGAAGCGAAGGATACCGCTTCGACCCCGGGAGACATGATCAATCTCTTTAAAGATGCGGTGGCCGGTAACGAGCACTTCAAGGCTGTCCTCGGCCGCACCAATGAAGTCCGTCTGACAAGCCTCTCGCCCCCTTCCACGCGTGAAGCCAAGCCTTTTGTGCTCTTTACGCTGGAAGCCCGTTATCCGGAGGTTATGCGATGAACAAGACGATCAAGCAAAAACGCAATCAATTGATCCTGGTCAGCCTGCTGACTTTGCTGGTGCTGGCCGGCGCCTACTACTGGTTGATCCGCTCTCAGCAACAGGATTTGCGCAGCCTTTCCGATCGTAATGATAAAGCGCAACAACGCCTAAGCCTTATTAAACGGGAGATTACCGCCGCGGAGACTTTCGAATGCCAGTTGAGCGAGCGCCTGCAGCAATTGCAGAAACTCGAGAACGGCATGGCTTCCGGTGACCTTTACTCATGGTCTATCAACACCATCCGCCAATTCAAGCTGCCGTACAGGATTGATATCCCGCAGTTCAGCCAGATTGACGGCCCCCGGGAGGTCACCCTGATTCCCCGATTCCCCTATAAACAGGCGACCCTCTCGGTGGCAGGCACTGGTCACTTCCAGGACCTGGGACGGTTCATCGCCGATTTTGAAAACCAATTTTCGCATATGCGGATAATCAATCTGGTCCTGGAGCCTGAAGCCGCCACGACCGAGGCCAGCGAAAAGCTTAGCTTCAAGATGGACATTGTCACCCTGGTGAAACCCAGCGGCTCCTGATTTCCTGCCTATGAAAATTGCCATTTTGTTAATTGCCGGCCTGTTTGCGGGAGCCGTCAGTGGCGCGGTCGCCCCCAAGGCCGCCGGTTCACCGGCCAAGTCCGCGGCTCTAAGCGTCACAAACTCCGTTGCCACCAACGCGGCGCCGGCCATTCCTCAATCCGTCTTTGTGGTGCCGCAATCGCCCCGGGACGGCCGCAACCCGTTCTTTCCCAATTCCAGGTATGGTCTCCAAGCGCCGAAACCCAAGGAAGTCAGCAATACCGTCGTGTTTGTATTGAACGGCATTACCAGCCCGCCTCGTCGCACCGCCATGATTAACGGCCGCACTTTCGAGCCGGGTGAGAGCGGCGAAATCAGGCTCCCCAGCGGCGGCAAGGTAATGATCAGTTGCGCTGAAATCCGCGATCACTCCGCTGTGATAATCGTCTCCGGCGAACGCCGCGAGCTGTGGCTCCGCGCGGGAATATAGACGGCGAATTCCGCACCGTTGCGCCGCTCTCCAGAGCGGCCCGTCTGCGCGGTACGGCGGTGTCCGGCCGGGCGAAGGGTGGGCTCGGTTGAGCCCGGGGATTCCCGCCCCTTCCGTTCATGGGCGTCATGGTTGCAGCACCCGCCTGTCTCCTGCCGGCTCTCGTGGAGAATAGCAAGGTTATCCGCCTGGCGCGCCATCTCCATGTCCCGTCTCCAGCCTTGGCCGCACAGGGCCGTCGTTGGAGGAGGGTTCAACAGCGTCTTCGGTTTTATCCTTCCGCCTGCCTCGATATGTTCTCAATACGGCTTGGCAGCCGCCTGCAACGAATTGTCCCTTTTTCTAAAGCGTGTGTCTCGTTTTGCAGCCACCGGTTGGCGTTCCGGGCCGCCTGGGCCGGTAGATTGATGAGGCCCATGCACAATATGCTCGTCGTTGATGGCTTTGGCACTCTGGTTGCTCAAAAGTCCGCTGCGGCTGCCAATCGCCGCTGAACATTTAAGAGCCGAAAAAATATGAAATTCAAACTGTGCATTCTAGCCGCCGCGTGGCTGGCCTTCTGCGGTCCGTTCGCGGTCGCGCAAACCAACGCTCCAGCACCCGCCCCCGCGCCGGTCGCCACTCCGGCACCCGAGTCTGCTCCGGTGGTTTCCGGCACGGGCGCCGGTTCAGCCATGATTCCCTTGATCGTCATGGATGACGTGCCGCTCACGGATGCCATCAAGAACCTCGCGCGCCAGGCGGAACTCAATTACATGCTTGATCCGAAGATCGCGTATGGCCAGATCGGAGCCGATGGCAAGGCGTCGCTCCAGCCCATGGTTTCCATTCGGTGGGAGAATATCTCCGCTGAACAGGCATTGAATGCGTTGTTGAACAATCACAACCTGCAGCTCAATCCCGAGCCCAAGAGCGGCATTGCTCGTATCACCTTGCGAGACCCTGCCGCGCCGCTGCCGCTCGTCACCAAGATCATTCAGCTTAAGTACGCGGCTCCCACGAATGTGGCTGCCAGCGTTCAATCCACCTTGACCGACAAACGCAGCAAGGTCGTATCCGACGTTCGCACCAGCCAGCTCGTGGTCCTTGCCACAGAGGCGGAGATGACGGGCGTTGATCAGCTTGTTGAGAGGCTGGATACCCCGACCAAGCAAGTGCTCATCGAGGCTCGCATGATCGAGACATCCGTGAACCCCACCACCAAGAAAGGCGTCGATTGGACTGAGACGCTCAGCAAGCAGAAAGTGACGGCGGGCAACAACGTCGCTCAATCAGGCAGCGGGGCGAACCTGGTGACCTCCCCACGAATGCTGTTCGACACCGCCAAGGGGTTCAACCCGTCCACCGCCTTCCTGGACGCCGACGGCGTCAGCGCCGTGCTTTCGTTCCTCAATACCAGTGCCGAGGCCAAAGTGCTCTCCACGCCCCGCACGGTTACATTGGACAACGAAACCGCCACCATATCGGTCACGCGCGCATCGCCGATTTTCAAAAACACTGCCGGCACCCAGGGGTCCCCGGGCGGTTCTGAAGTCACCTACACAAACCTCGGGGTCATTCTGAAGGTCACCCCGCGCATTACCGCCAACAGCTACGTCAAC